>NZ_JBEAII010000046.1:0-146685 GCF_040064515.1 Klebsiella sp. CN_Kp104
ACACACTTTCCAGGCGTGCTCCTTCAGCCACTCGGACACCTCACCATATTGTCTTTCCCGTTGTTGCTGGGAACGGGCGCTAATGTAGGGAAATACGTATCTCCCGTCAATCAACTTTTTTAAAAAAAGATGCGTTTAGCCAAACTTCAAACAACTTGCTTCTTAAACGCGCGGGAATCGTTTTTTTTGTCACCATTCTCTTTATTCCTCGATAGCGATACGAAATTTGTTATGCTGGCAAACCAATACAAAACAAAGAGTAAAACACGACGCAAACCTCAACCTACTCACGCGTCAGTAATCAGGAGTCATTATGGAGATTATTTTTTACCACCCGACGTTCGATACCCCCTACTGGATCGCAGAGCTGGAAAAACATCTGCCGGGAGCGCGCGTTCGTGAGTGGAAACCTGGCGACAATCAACCAGCCGACTATGCGCTGGTCTGGCATCCACCGGTAGAAATGTTGCAAGGCCGCAAATTGAAGGCGGTTTTTGCCCTCGGCGCAGGCGTGGATTCTATTCTTAGCAAGCTGCGGGAGCATCCGGAAATGCTGCCGCTTTCGATCCCGCTGTTCCGACTCGAAGATACCGGTATGGGCCTGCAGATGCAGGAATATGCGGTAAGCCAGGTACTGCACTGGTTCCGCCGCTTTGATGATTATCAGGCGCTGAAGCTGCAATCCCGCTGGCAGCCGTTGCCGGAATACCGTCGCGAAGATTTTACTATCGGCATTATGGGGGCAGGGGTGTTGGGCGGCAAAGTCGCGGAAAGCCTGTTGCGCTGGGGTTTCCCAGTGCGCTGCTGGAGCCGTAGCCACAAATCCTGGCCGCAAGTTGAGAGTTTTGCCGGTCAGGAAGAACTGGGCGCATTTTTACGGCAAACCCGCGTGCTGATCAACCTGTTGCCAAATACGGCTGAAACCGTCGGCATCATTAATGAAACTTTACTCTCTCAACTTCCGGATAACAGCTATGTTCTGAACCTCGCCCGCGGCGTACATATCGTTGAGCCGGATTTACTGGCCGCGCTTGACAGCGGTAAGGTGAAAGGGGCGATGCTGGATGTCTTTAGCCGCGAACCGCTGCCGAAAGAGAGCCCGCTGTGGGCGCATCCGCGTGTGGCCATGACGCCGCATATTGCCGCCGTTACCCGTCCACAGGAAGCGATCGCTTATATTGCCAGTACCATTAGCCGCCTGGAGCGTGGTGAAACGGTCAGCGGGCAGGTCGATCGCCAACGCGGCTACTAATCGATAACCCCGCTACGGCGGGGTTTTTACTGATCATGACTCCTGATTCCTGCTATTCTTGCCACAAACAGAGGAGGAGATTGTGATGTATCCTGTTGACCTGCACATGCATACCGTCGCCAGCACCCACGCCTATAGCACCCTGCATGACTATATTGCCGAGGCCAAACGTAAAGGCATTAAACTTTTTGCCATCACCGATCACGGCCCGGATATGGCCGATGCCCCGCACTACTGGCATTTCGTCAATATGCGTATCTGGCCGCGTCTGGTAGATGGCGTCGGCATCCTGCGCGGCATTGAAGCGAATATTAAAAATACCCAGGGTGAAATTGACTGTACCGGACCAATGCTGACTTCGCTGGATCTGATTATTGCCGGTTTTCATGAGCCGGTATTCCCGCCTCAGGATAAAGCCACCCACACTGAAGCGATGATTGCCGCGATTGCCAGTGGCGCAGTCCACATGATTAGCCATCCAGGCAATCCGAAATTCCCGATCGATATTCCGGCAGTAGCCGAAGCAGCGGCAAAGCATCATGTGGCGCTGGAAATTAATAATTCCTCTTTCCTTTCATCGCGTATCGGTAGTGAAGATAATTGCCGGGCAATCGCCGCCGCCGTGCGTGATGCGGGTGGTTGGGTGGCGCTGGGTTCGGACTCCCATACCGCCTTTACGCTTGGCGAATTTACCGAATGTCGCAAAATCCTCGACGCGGTGAATTTCCCGGAAGAGCGGATCCTTAACGTCAGTCCGCGTCGACTACTGAATTTCCTCGAATCACGCGGAATGCCGGCGATTGCGGAATTTGCAGACCTTTAATTTGAACCACTGGAACATATTGTATGAATGAATTTTCAATCCTCTGTCGCGTGCTGGGCTCGCTGTACTATCGTCAGCCGCAGGACCCGCTGTTGGTGCCGCTGTTCACGCTGATTCGCGATGGCAAGCTGGCCGCCAGTTGGCCGCTGGAACAGGATGAATTACTGGAGCGTCTGCAGAAGAGTTGTGATACCCAGCCGTTAACCGCTGATTACAACGCCCTGTTCGTTGGTGACGAATGTGCGGTCTCGCCTTATCGCAGCGCGTGGGTTGAAGGCGCCACGGAAGCGGAAATCCGCGGTTTTCTTACTCAACACGGTATTCCCACTGGCGATGGGCCAACCGATCATATTGGATCCCTACTGCTGGCCGCATCCTGGCTTGAAGATCATGCCTCAGATGACGAAAGCGAAACGTTGGAAACGTTGTTTGCCGATTACCTCTTACCGTGGTGCGGCACCTTCCTCGGTAAAGTCGAGGCGCATGCGCAAACCGCATTCTGGCGTACCATGGCGCTACTCACGCGTGAAGCTATATCCGCCATGTGGGATGAGCTGCAGGAAGAAAACGACGAATAATTGTGATGTAAGTCACTTTTAGTGTGAAACAGCAAACTCACGCATTCATATTGTGTGTTCTGGATCGCATTTGGTTGCCGCGTATCTGCTATGATACGCGGCATGAACATACTCTTCGCAATCGCACTCACGACGGGCATTCTCTCCGGTATTTGGGGATGGGTGGCGGTCTCACTTGGCCTGCTGAGCTGGGCCGGTTTCCTCGGCTGTACGGCCTATTTCGCTTGCCCACAGGGCGGCCTGAAAGGGCTGTTGATTTCCGCCTGCACGGTCATGAGCGGCGTGATATGGGCGCTGGTGATTATTTACGGTAGCGCGCTGGCGCCGCAGCTGGAAATCCTCAGCTATGTGATGACCGGAATAGTCGCCTTCCTGATGTGTATTCAGGCGCGTCAGCTGCTGCTCTCTTTTGTTCCCGGAACCTTTATCGGCGCCTGCGCGACCTTTGCCGCGAGCGGCGACTGGCGCATTGTCGTGCCATCACTGGCGCTGGGATTGGTCTTTGGCTATGCCATGAAAAACAGCGGACTGTGGCTGGCGGCGCGAGCGGCAAAGAATAAGTCTCTGGCTAACGATAACGTCTGATTTTCTTCACATTTCCTCGACGACGGGAGTAAGCTTCCCGTCACTCACTACATGAAAGCCTTTTCGCATCAACCCCTCTTCGATTGTTTTTTCCTCTTAATGCAGACATTTTGAGCAAACAAACCATAATAATTTGATACCGTTTGCAAAAACGGAGAGAAAAAAGTATCAACGAGTACTTCATATATATACTGATTTTGTATGTAGTTGCTTGTATTCAACTGCGCTCATGGATGATTTGTAAGGTTTTTTTGACCGTTACGCAGAGGGGTTTTGCCGTGAAAAAAATGACTGGCGTACTACTTGCTACAGTTTGTTTCCTTCCCGCTTTATTGACTTTTTCAACTACCTCTAACGCCGCAAGCGGCGTGATTCGTTTCCACGGCGGCGTTGTCGAACCGCCTTGTAAAATTCGCTCTTCAGAAGATCAGGTCTCGATGGCTTGCGCTAAGCAGAAGTCAGTCACTTTTTCTGCCCAGCAGGTAGCCAGAGGGGATCTGCAACATGCCAATATCAAATCTACACAGTTCACCTTTATCAATCCCCAGCACACCAACGCTATTCTCGAAGTGAGTTATCGGTAATAGCAAGGCCCCTGCAGATCCAGCGGGGGCTTTCGCCGCGCCTCTCACCTGACATTCTCACGCCGCTTTTTTGTAGCAAAATCAAGATGAATCGATTTTGTTAGCAAAAAGAAAATAAAAAGTAATGTATTTGTATTTCATAACGCAATCATTGCCTTGCCGTATTCTGGCGGCGCAGTGCGCTCATGGATGGCCTGTTGCTTCTTTGCTATTAAACAGAGGAGACTGCCGTGATAAAAGAAATCCACGCCTTAGCGATGCCATGTCTGATGTTGTCGTGCTTGTCTGGAGCAGTGCACGCCGCGCCGACCGACGGCGTTGTCGCCATTTATGGGCAGGTCGTCGATCCGTCCTGCGAAGCCAATAGTGTGGGCGAAAAGATTGAAATGGCCTGCCCGCAGCTGCCTACACGGGCGCTTTCGCCGCAGGTGCTGACGACGGGGAATTACAGCAATGACGCCGTCCGTTCAGCACAATTAAAGTATATTGATCCGCAACATACCCGCGCTATCCTCGAAGTGAATTATCGCTAATTACTGCCCCTCAGGCTTCCGCCTGGGGGGCTATCATGCCATAGTAGACACCACGCTAAGTATGAAGACGTTTGCCGACAGGAGGGGGAAATGGTTGTTCAACCTGAGGTGGTTCTCGGCGATATCACGACGTTGCAGGTAGATGTTATTGTCAACGCGGCAAACCCATCGTTACTGGGCGGCGGCGGTGTTGATGGCGCCATTCATCGCGCAGCGGGCCCGGAACTACTGGCAGCCTGCAAAATAGTCCGTCAGCAGCAGGGCGAATGTCCGCCCGGGCATGCGGTTATCACCAGCGCCGGTAATCTACCGGCCAGCGCGGTGATTCATGCTGTCGGCCCCGTCTGGCGCGGCGGTGACGAGCAAGAGGCCGAATTACTGACGGATGCCTATCGCAATAGTTTGTTGCTGGCGGCAGCCAATAATTATCGATCTATTGCTTTTCCGGCTATCAGCACCGGCGTATATGGCTATCCGAAACAGGCGGCGGCGGAAATTGCGGTGAAAACGGTGAAGGCTTTCCTCACCCGATATAATCCACTGGAACGAGTGTGCTTCGTCTGCTTTGATAACGAAACGGCGGAGATCTATCAGCGATTATTGCAGGCAGAATGAATCGCGGCACCGGCAGCACGCAGGCGCGCTGCCGGTTGCGGATTTTAGTTAACCGATACCGGCGCTTTCGCCGGTTTTTGCTGCGGTTTGCCTGAGAACAGGAAGCGCAGCAGCGGAATACGTAGATGGATTTCGTACAGCACCAGCGCAATACCCACCACAAACACCAGCCCGGCGATAAAACCTAACAGATTCGATTTGATTATTGGCGTAATCCACGCCCCGTACAGCAGGGTGAGGGGATGATGCACCAGGTAGATAAACAGCGAGGCGTTGACGAAGTAAGTCACCCGAGCGGACTGGAAGTTGAGCAGGCGGTGGCCCAGCGAGAATACCACGTTCACCATCCACAGCCCCAGCACCATGGTAATCACCGATTCGGTTTCATACATCCAGCCATCGCCGGAACCATACTGCTGGTTAAGACGATAGGCGATAAAGCCCAGCAGTGCGCCGACAAAACACCAGGGTGATGAGGTGGTGAACATCGCTTTTAGCCGCGGGTTGATGAACGTCTGAGCGCCGAGAACAAAGAACGGCAGATAGAACAGGGTCTGCATAACGATGAAGTTAAACAGTCCGTTGCTGAGAATCGGCGGGTAAACGATAAAAATAGTGCGACGAATTACCGCATACAACACGCCAAGTCCAAGGAAAATAAGCGATAATTGACCAAATGTGACAGTGTCACCAAAGCTGGCGGTCTGCGTTTTCCCTCGATTGGCCAGCCACTTAAACAGCACCACGCCGAGAGTGGTCAGCACGACCAGCACCAGCAGGAACCACAGATGAGAGATAAGCTCCCATGCCAGGGTGTTGAATTTGTCATAGCCGGAGAGCGTGTGCCAGTTTTGCGCTTTACCATTGACGTATTGCAGCATCAAGAACTGCGGCAAAGTCAGAAGTGGAATCGCGGTGAGCATCGGAATGCCAACGCGCTCTACGCGTACTTTCCACCATTTCTTTAGGGGATAGCGTAAAAACAGCATGTAAGAGAAGTAGCCGGAAATAACAAAGAAGACCTGCATGCGGAAAGCATGGATAAAGTCGTTGAACAGCGTTAACCCCCAGGAGGGTTCCAGGCTATTCACATGCCAGCTGTGGCTGGAGTAGATAAGCGAAATGTGAAAGGGTATCCCCAGCAGCATCAGCCAGGCGCGGATGCTGTCGAAGAAATATTCACGCTCTACTGGTGTTTTATTCATAAATTCACAACAATCTCAGACAATTCGTCTTATCACTCGCGGCGATAACGGTTACATTCCCAGCAACCCTACATGAACTCAGGGTATCTGTCTCCAGGATAAGTACGCAAAGTGCAATATGGGACAGAGAACTGTTTATTCCCTGGTCCGCTAAGCTGAACAATGCAGGGATTATGTTGTCGGATTGCCTGAGTTTCCATTAAAATAGATCGGATCGATTTAAGCACACAAAGGGGGAAGTGCTTACTTACTATGAAACATAAACCACAGATGATGAAAATGCGTTGGTTAAGCGCAGCCGTAATGTTGTCCCTGTGTACTTCATCTGCATGGGCATTCAGCATTGATGACGTAGCAAAACAGGCGAAAACGTTAGCCGGGAAAGGCTATGAAGCGCCGAAAAGTAACCTGCCCTCCGCCTTCCGCGATATGAAATACGCGGATTACCAGCAAATCCAGTTCAATCACGACAAAGCGTACTGGAATAACCTGAAAACCCCGTTCAAGCTGGAATTTTACCACCAGGGCATGTATTTCGACACGCCGGTTACTATTAATGAAGTGACCAGCACCAGCGTACGTAAAATTAAATATAGCCCGGATTATTTTAATTTTGGCAATGTGCAACACGATAAAGACACGGTGAAAGACCTTGGTTTCGCCGGTTTTAAAGTACTGTATCCGATCAATAGCAAAGACAAGAATGACGAAATCGTCAGCATGCTCGGAGCCAGCTACTTCCGCGTTCTTGGCCAGGGTCAGGTATACGGGCTTTCCGCCCGCGGCCTGGCTATCGATACCGCGCTGCCGTCAGGCGAAGAGTTTCCTCGTTTCCGCGAGTTCTGGATTGAGCGCCCGAAAGCGACCGATAAGCGCTTAACTATCTATGCGCTGTTGGATTCCCCGCGTGCGACCGGCGCCTATCGTTTTGTGGTTATGCCTGGGCGCGACACCGTGGTTGATGTGCAGTCGAAGGTCTATCTGCGTGACAAAGTCGGTAAACTCGGCGTGGCACCGTTGACCAGTATGTTCCTGTTTGGGCCGAACCAACCGTCGCCGACGACTAACTATCGTCCGGAACTACATGACTCCAACGGTCTGTCGATTCTTGCCGGTAACGGCGAGTGGATCTGGCGTCCGCTGAATAACCCGAAACACCTGGCCGTCAGCAGTTATGCGATGGAGAACCCGCAAGGGTTTGGCCTGCTGCAGCGTGGCCGCCAGTTCTCCCGCTTTGAAGATCTCGACGATCGTTACGACCAGCGCCCGAGCGCGTGGATCACCCCGAAAGGCGACTGGGGTAAGGGTAAAGTCGAATTGGTTGAAATCCCGACCAACGATGAAACCAACGACAATATCGTCACCTACTGGACCCCGGATCAGCTGCCGGAACCAGGCAAAGAGATGAACTTCAAATACTCTATTACCTTCAGCCGCGATGAAGACAAACTGCATGCGCCAGATAGCGCTTATGTGGTGCAGACTCGCCGCTCAACCGGTGATGTGAAGCAGTCTAACCTCATTCGCCAGCCAGATGGCACTATCGCTTTCATCGTTGATTTCACCGGCGCTGACATGAAAAAAATGGCGGCGGACACGCCGGTAACGGCGCAGGCGAGCATCGGCGATAATGCCGAAATCGTGGAAAACTCCGTGCGCTATAACCCGGTTATCAAAGGTTGGCGTATGACCCTGCGCGTGAAAGTGAAAGATCCGAAGAAAACCACGGAAATGCGTGCGGCGCTGGTCAATGGCGATCAGACGCTGAGCGAAACCTGGAGCTATCAGCTGCCTGCCAATGAATAAGATAACGAATTATATCGACGCATTGCCGCTGTCGGATGCTGAAAAGGCCGCATTACCTGATGCGAGCCTGCAAGCCGTACATGAAGCGCTTGACGCAGAGCATCATCATTTTCCGCGCGATGAAGATTCCCCGTTAGGATCGGTTAAAGCGCGGCTGGAGCATAGCTGGCCGGACTCTCTGGCCGGCGATCAGCTGGTGAAAGATGATGAAGGGCGCACGCAGCTTCATGCGATGCCGAAAGCGAAACGTTCCTCGATGATCCCCGACCCGTGGCGCACCAACCCGGTAGGCCGCTTCTGGGATCGCCTGCGTGGCCGTGACGTGACTCCGCGCTATCTCTCTCGCCTCACGCAAGAAGAGCGTGAAAGCGAGCAGAAATGGCGTACCGTCGGCACCATTCGTCGCTACATTTTGCTGCTGCTGACGCTGGCGCAAACGGTAGTGGCCACCTGGTATATGAAGACCATCCTCCCTTATCAGGGCTGGGCGCTGATCAATCCATCCGATATGGTTGGCCAGGATCTGTGGGTTTCCTTCATGCAGCTACTCCCTTACGTGTTGCAGACCGGCATCCTGATCCTCTTTGCGGTACTTTTCTGCTGGGTCTCGGCCGGTTTCTGGACCGCGCTGATGGGCTTCCTGCAATTGCTGATCGGGCGTGATAAGTACAGTATTTCGGCATCCACCGTAGGCGACGAGCCGCTGAACCCGGAACACCGGACTGCGCTTATCATGCCTATCTGTAACGAAGATGTTGATCGCGTGTTTGCCGGTCTGCGCGCCACCTGGGAATCGGTGAAAGCGACAGGTAACGCTGCGCATTTTGACGTTTACGTGCTCAGCGACAGCTACGACCCGGATATTTGCGTTGCCGAGCAAAAAGCGTGGATGGAATTGATTGCCGAAGTGCAGGGTGAAGGCCAGATCTTCTATCGTCGCCGTCGTCGTCGTGTGAAGCGTAAAAGCGGCAACATCGATGATTTCTGCCGTCGCTGGGGTAGCCAGTATAGCTACATGGTGGTGCTCGACGCTGACTCAGTAATGACCGGCGAGTGCCTGAGCGGGCTGGTGCGCCTGATGGAAGCGAATCCGAATGCCGGGATCATCCAGTCTTCGCCGCGCGCTTCCGGTATGGATACCCTTTATGCGCGCTGCCAGCAGTTCGCCACCCGCGTGTACGGCCCGCTGTTTACCGCCGGGCTGCACTTCTGGCAGTTAGGTGAATCGCACTACTGGGGTCACAACGCCATTATCCGCGTGAAGCCGTTCATCGAACACTGCGCGCTGGCGCCGCTGCCGGGCGAAGGTAACTTTGCCGGCTCGATTCTTTCGCACGACTTCGTGGAAGCTGCGCTGATGCGCCGTGCGGGGTGGGGAGTTTGGATCGCCTACGATTTGCCTGGCTCCTATGAAGAGCTGCCGCCGAACCTGCTGGATGAACTGAAGCGTGACCGCCGCTGGTGTCAGGGTAACCTGATGAACTTCCGCCTGTTTCTGGTGAAAGGGATGCACCCGGTACACCGTGCGGTGTTCCTGACCGGCGTCATGTCCTATCTGTCGGCGCCGCTGTGGTTTATGTTCCTCGCGCTGTCGACGGCGTTACAGGTAGTGCACGCCCTGACCGAGCCGCAATACTTCCTGCAGCCGCGTCAGCTGTTCCCGGTATGGCCACAGTGGCGTCCGGAACTGGCTATCGCGCTGTTTGCTTCGACCATGGTACTGCTGTTCCTGCCAAAACTGCTGAGTATCATTCTGGTGTGGTGCAAGGGGCCGAAAGAGTACGGCGGCTTCTTCCGCGTGACGCTCTCCCTGTTGCTGGAGGTACTGTTCTCGGTGCTGCTGGCGCCGGTGCGCATGCTGTTCCATACCGTGTTCGTGGTCAGCGCGTTCCTCGGTTGGGAGGTAGTGTGGAACTCACCGCAGCGCGATGATGACTCAACGCCGTGGGGCGAGGCCTTTATGCGTCACGGTTCGCAGCTGCTGCTGGGGCTGGTATGGGCGGTTGGCATGGCGTGGCTGGATCTGCGTTTCCTGTTCTGGCTGGCGCCTATCGTCGTGTCGCTGATCCTCTCTCCGTTTGTCTCGGCGATTTCCAGCCGCGCGACGGTAGGTCTGCGCACTAAACGTTGGAAATTGTTCCTGATCCCGGAAGAGTATTCGCCGCCGCAGGTACTGAAAGATACCGATGCTTACCTGACTTTGAACCGTCAGCGTTCGCTGGGCGATGGCTTTATGCACGCGGTGTTTAACCCATCGTTCAACGCTCTGGCGACGGCAATGGCAACGGCGCGTCACCGCCACGGCCGTATTCTGGATATCGCCCGTGAACGCCACGTTGAGCAGGCGCTGAATGAAACGCCTGATAAACTCAACCGCGATCGTCGGCTGGTGCTGTTAAGCGATCCGGTAACGATGTCGCGTCTGCACTATCGCGTGTGGAACGCCCCGGAGAAATACTCCTCCTGGGTGGGGGCGTATCAGCAGCTCACGCTGAACCCGCTGGCGTTGAAAACGAAGTAAGCCGTACGTTAAGGAAAATACCGGCAATTGTGCCGGTATTTTTTTGCCTGAGAGGAAGTGAATGAGAATATTTGTGCTTATCGCCATGACGCTGGTACTCAGCGGCTGCGGCAGCATTATTAGCCGTACGGTACCGGGGCAGGGCCATGGCAACCAATATTACCCCGGCGTACAGTGGGATGTTCGCGATTCAGCCTGGCGCTATCTGACCATTCTCGATCTGCCATTCTCGCTGGTATTTGATACGCTGTTGCTACCGCTAGACGCCAGCCACGGCCCCTATGAGTAATTAACGCTCGTCCCACTCATCGGCTGCGGTCTGCCCCTCTTCGGTATCCAGGGAAGGCTCCAGCTGAAACTCGCCTTCATCCCATTCGTGTAGCGTATTTTCTTCCACCCATTCCTGGCGTAGCTCGATTTCGTCATAATCGCCGTCAAATACGCTCTGTGCCGCTTCGCCACTGAGCATGGCCAGGCACTCGCCTTCTTCATCTTCGCTGGCGAAGAATTCAGCCCGCCAGGCGATATCGCCATCCTGGAGAATATACTTCTGCATATTGAACTGTTCGATGTTGGCAGTTTCTTCATCGCTGTCGGGATTATCGGCCAAAAACTCTTCCCGGGCGGCGTCGATGGCCTCTTCGAGCGTGGCGTAGAAAACTGATTCCGTTGACATAGCTAACCCCCTAAGAAGAATGAAAAAGGAACACGTTTCAATCTATAGAAGGCGGTTAGTCTGGCGTCAAGGCAGAGAAGCGCTGAAGCGCTTAATTTACCGAACGTTTACCCGAGCCCCCGTCATCCGCTGAAGCGTCGTGCCGTGGGCGGCGCAGACTGATGGTCGAGTAAAAAGCGTTAAACAGGACGACACAGGCGGTGACGAGGAACACGGCGCGGAAGCCGTAGTTGGCCGAGACCGAGGCGCCGATTAACGGGCCGGTGACGTTGCCGATATCGCGAAACGACTGGTTATAGCTGAAGATACGTCCCGAAATCTGGCTGGTGGAGTTGTACACCAGCAGGGTTTGTACGGCGGGTAACAGCGCGCCGTCGGCGGCGCCAAGCAAAAAGCGCAGAATGCCTAGCTGCAGCGGCGTCTGAACGAATGACATCGGGATCAGTAATAGCACGGAGATAACCAGAGCAACTATCAGGATCTTTTCCGGCCCAATGCGATCGCCGAGCTTGCCTAAACGTGGCGCGCTCAATAGGGCGGCAATGCCGGGTACGGAAGCAATCATGCCGCTAATAAAGGCGATATTACTGACGTTACCTGCCAGGTCGCGCACGTAGAGCGTCAGGATCGGCGCAATGGAGCCGGTAGCGACCTGGATAATCAATGAGGTGACGAACAAGCTCAGCACCAGTTTAGGATTCTTAAGCGAACCGAAAACGTCCCTGGCATTGAGCATCTCTTTTTTGTTCACCGGAACAAAGTTTTCGCGGATTAAAAACAGGGTGAACAGGAAGCAGATAAACAGCACCGTGGCGGTCATAAAGAAGACGGTGCGCAACCCCCAGTGGTCGGCAAGGAAACCGCCAGCCAGCGGGCCGAGCAGGGCGCCGCTTACCGCGCCGGTTGAAAGCGTTCCTAGCGCCCAGCCGCTTTTCTGACGGGGGATCTGGGTGGCGATCAGCGCATTGGCATTGGGAATAAACCCGCCCAGTAAACCCAGCAGCGCGCGTAGGATCAGGAATTGCCAAATGTTCTGCGCCATGCCCATCAGCATCATGACGATAGCCATCCCCAGCGCCGAACGTAGCAGCATAATCTTACGCCCTTTACGGTCGGCTAATCCGCCCCAGAACGGCGAGGCAACGGCGGAAAAGAGGAAGGTTATGCTAAAGACCAGCCCTGACCACATATTTAGCGCGCTATGGCCGGTGACGCCCAACTGTTCGACGTAGAGCGGCAAAAAAGGCATCACGAGGCTAAAGGCGGCGCCGGTTAAAAAGCAGCCAAGCCAGGTGACGGTAAGATTTCGTTTCCAGTTAATAGGTGTATCAGCAGACGACATAAGGTCTCACTGGCCCGCGGCGCGGGTCAAAATAAAGGAAAATATGAGCCTGCTAATTATGCGCCTGAGAAATGGTTGTCGCAATGGAGCATAGCTTTTAAAGCTAAAGGAGTATTTAAGAGGACTGGCGGTAGAATTTATCCGGGCAGAGAACCGCCCGGATAGTGAGTCAATCAGTAGCGCGAAGGCACGCCTTCCGGACGGGTTTTAAAGCGGCGATGCAGCCACATATATTGCTCTGGCGCCATCAAAATGCACTGTTCGACGATTTTGTTCATCCACGCGGCGGTGGTTTCTGCGTTTTCCAGAGGCGGATCGCATTCCGGCGGCAGCATGATGAGCTCATAGCCTTTGCCATTCGGTTTGCGCCGCGGGACGAATGGCACAATGCACGCTTTGGACATTTTCGCCAGCATCCAGGTCCCGGAAGTGGTGGCGGCCTGCTCGACGGCGAACAGGGGGGCGAAGACGCTGGCGGTCGGGCCGTAGTCATGGTCCGGGGCATACCAGACCACTTCGCCTTTTTTCAGCGCGCGGATCATGCCTTTGAGATCTTTACGGTCAATCATATCTTTGTTGGAACGCAGGCGGCCCCAGGTCTGCAGCCAGTCGATAACCGGATTGTCGTTCGGGCGATAGACGCCGATACCGGGTTGGTTCATGCCGAACATGCGCGCACCCATTTCCAGCGTCAGGAAATGAATGCCAATCAGCAGGATGCCGCGGTTTTGTGCCTGCACGTCGCGGACATGTTCAAAGCCGATGGTGTCTGTCCAGCGCGCAATGCGTCGGGTTGGCCAGAACCATGCCATCCCGGTTTCCATCAGGCCCATGCCGACGGACTCGAAGTTTTGAACTACCAGTTGATGACGCTCCTGCTCGCTCTTCTCAGGAAAGCAGAGCTCAAGATTACGATAAGCGATTTTTGCGCGGCGTTTCATAAAACGCATCGCCAGACGACCAATGGCATTACCGAGACGGTAGATAACCGGATAAGGGAGTTGGACAACTAACCACAACAGGCCTATGCCCAGCCAAAGCAGCCAGTAGCGCGGGTGGAGCAGCGCGGCGGAAAATTTCGGTAAATGGGTCATTTCATACCTGTCTGATTAAACAACGCGTTCTATTATCGCATTTTTTTCCGCTACCGCCAAAAGCAGTCTCCGGCTGAAGCCGATTGTTAACGGCTGAAAACCGCGTGGATGAAATGTAGCGTAAAATGTAGGGATGTAAATTAACGGTGTTTGCTATATGATGCCCGCCGTTTATTTTACTCATTTCCTATGTCGAGCAGGTACACCATGCCAGTGTTACACAACCGCATTTCAAATGAGACGTTAAAGGCGCAAATGCTGGCTGAGACCGAGCCGCGCACGACGATCTCGTTCTATAAATATTTCACTATCGTTGACCCGAAAGCGACCCGCGACGCTCTGTGGCTGGCGTTGACTAAGCTGAACGTCTTTGGCCGCATCTATCTGGCCCATGAAGGTATCAATGCGCAGATCAGCGTGCCGGAAAGCAAGGTCGCAGCGCTGCGTGAATTTCTCGATAGCTTCGATCCGGCGCTAAAGGGGTTACGTCTGAACATCGCGCTGGATGATGACGGTAAATCCTTTTGGGTCCTGCGCCTCAAGGTCCGCGACCGCATTGTGGCCGACGGTATTGATGACCCGACCTTTGATCCCTCTAATGTGGGCGAGTATCTGAAAGCAGCGGAAGTGAACGCGATGCTGGACGATCCGGACGCGGTATTCATCGATATGCGTAACCATTATGAGTACGAAGTCGGTCATTTTGAGAACGCGATGGAAATTCCGGCGGATACCTTCCGAGATCAATTGCCGAAAGCGGTTGAGATGATGCAGGAGTACAAAGACAAGAAGATTGTCATGTACTGTACCGGCGGTATTCGCTGTGAGAAAGCCAGCGCCTGGATGAAGCATAGCGGTTTCAATAAGGTATGGCACATCGAAGGCGGGATTATCGAGTATGCGCGCCGCGCCCGTGAACAGGGATTGCCGGTACGCTTTATCGGTAAGAACTTTGTCTTTGACGAAAGAATGGGCGAGCGTATTTCTGATGATGTGATTGCCCACTGCCATCAATGCGGCGCACCGTGCGACAGCCACACCAATTGCCTGAACGACGGCTGCCATTTGCTGTTTATTCAGTGCCCGGCTTGTGCCGAGAAATTTGCCGGTTGCTGCAGCGAAGCCTGTATGGAAGAGCATAAACTGCCGGAAGAGGAGCAGCGCAAACTGCGGGCGGGGCGAGAGAATGGCAATAAGATTTTTAATAAATCCCGTGGTCGTCTTAATACCAAATTAGGTATCCCGGATCCCGACCCGTCAGTAAAACCATAACCAGATGAGGTCGATTACTGCTAGCAGCAGCCACAGCGCGAGATAAATCATAAAGTGCTCGCGCACATTGTTGACTAACCAGTGATACAGGCGACGCATAAACGTTCTCAATCAATAAACGGCCTCCATTGAGGCCGTTTCGTTTTATGGCTGGCTATTATTGTGAAAATCGCGCCAGCGAGAAGGGAGTCAAATCAAACTCCGTCGTTTCACCTTGCGCAAATTGCGTCGCAATTTCGCCAAGTACCGGGGCAAATTTGAAACCGTGACCGCTTAAACCGGTAATGAGTAATGTGTTGTCGTGACCGGGAAGCGTATCAATGATGAAATCTTCATCTACCGTATTATCGTACGTACAGGAGGCGCCGTGCAGGCAGCCGCCAATTCCGGGCAGCACGTTGCGCAGGAAGTTGAATGACTCCGACCCATCGCTGGCGACAGCGCCAAACGGTTTCCGCTCGCCCGGTTCGGAAATCAGCTGGCCGCCATTGTGTTTGCCGATCTTCAATTCGTTGTCTTCCGCCGGGAAGCCATAATACTGATCGCCATTCGGTAGTTCGCCGGTGAAAGCAGGGAAGTTATTTTTCGTGCTATAGCGACCATCGGCCTGGAACCAGGCGAAGACTTTACGTACCGGTTGAATGGGCAGTTCCGGCAATAATTTCGTCACCCAGGTTCCGGCGCTGATCAGCAGTTTTTTGCCATTGTAACTGCCGTCAGCGGTATCGATGGTCACGCCATCGGCATGATGATGGATCGCGGTCACCGGACAGTTGAAGAGCTGGGCACAACCCGCCTCACGCGCCAGCCGGATCCAGGTTTCAACCGCCAGTTCGCTGCGTAACACGCCGGAAGCCGGCTCAAAAATTGCCCGATAATCTTGTGGGATACGAATCTCCGGCCAACGCTTCATGACAGCTTCAGCGTCCAGTTCCTCTACGTTAAGCTTAAACTGACGCGCGCTGTGGGCCACGTTATTGAGAAAATCGGAGCTGGCCGGGCCCAGGTTAATGACGCCGGTTTTTTCGAATACGGTCTCGCCGCTGTCTTGCGCGAATTCGTCCCATAGCTGCTGGGCACGTAGCACCAACGGTACGTATTTTTCGCCCTCGCCATAAGCGTGACGAATCAGTCGCGTGTTGCCATGGTGGCTGCCTTCCTGATGCGGCGGTTTGTGGGCATCGGTCATCAGGACATTCAGACCGGCGCGGCGGGCGTAATAGCCAGCGGCAGCACCAACGGAGCCGCTACCGATAATGATGAGGTCGTATTGCATGGTGAGTTCCGGGTTATTGTTTTATTAGCAGGGTAATTAACATCTGCCGGATGTACAAGCGCGAAAAATAATTCAGGCACCCGCAGGTGCCTGTTCAGTGAATATTTAGACATCATCGGTGATGCTAATGTCTGCGATACTCATTTGCCTGGTAATCGCCAGATTCTATCTTCGCTATTCCTGCTTCCAGAATAGAAATAAACTGACGTGCGACGTCCGTCGTTAGCCATAGCGTCTGGCCAATTTCTGCTTCTTTATCGCTTTCTTGGGTGGGGTTTTGGTAGTGCAGGCGCAACATCAGCGCATCGTAGCTATCAACGGTGCTGATGTCCCATCCGACGAGGGGATGGGTCTGGATGACTTCATTATTCTTTTCCATCATAACCCCTTATTCACATGTTAAAAGACAACAATTCTCGAGGTTTAATGCTTGTTTTCTGAAGCAGGTTAATTATATCAGCAGTTAAGTACAAACTCGAGAAAATAAATAAATAGCGGCAAATTTTGCGCTGATTGGCGGTTTTTTGAGCGAGTTTCGTCCTGGGTCTCATTATTTTTTAAGGAATTTATCAGGATATTAAGGAAAGTCTTAGTTATAAGCGGAGATAAAAAAGCCGGGGCGACCCGGCAAAAAAAAGCACAATGAGGGAGCAAATTGATTTTGCGTAAGCAGACCCGGAGGCTTAGTCGTGGATAAACCAGTCGTCGGCGCTTTCCCAGGTTTCCTGCAGGATTTCGCTAATCCGGTCTTTGTCTTCTTTCAGGCCACCGATGACAGATAAATTATTGCCGGCGGCATAACGTACAGTGACCTGGTTTTCACGTTCAGGGTAATAGTGAGCGATACGTTTAGCGAGTTCGTTATTCAGCGCTTCCAGCGCGCCGTTGGGTAAGGCTGTGGTTTTGGCAATTGACACTTCTATGCGCATAATGGCCCCCTGGGTAATATACTGGTTATTTATACAGTAACGCTTGCACATTTACAACAGGGGGCAAAAAACTTTATTTTTTCATCGTCCAGCGCACGGTTTCGCCGGCCAGGAACGGTATCAGCGTATCACCAGGAAGGGTGATGCTTTCGGCGACGGTACTCTCTTCGCGTACCAGTTCAACGTAGCTTTCATTCACCGGCAGGCCGTAGAAACGCGGGCCATTCAACGAGCAGAAAGCCTCAAAATGTTCCAGCGCATTCATCTCTTCAAAGACGGTGGCGTAACTACCAAGCGCGGTCGGGGCATTGAAACAGCCCGCACAGCCGCAACTGGCCTCTTTACGGTGGCGTGCATGCGGAGCGGAGTCGGTGCCGAGGAACGCGCGACTGAACCCGCTGGCGACCAGTTCACGCAGCGCCTGCTGGTGGATATTGCGCTTGAGGATCGGCAGGCAATATAGATGCGGGCGAATACCGCCAACGAGCATATGGTTGCGGTTAAACATCAGATGCTGCGGCGTGATGGTGGCGGCCAGCAGTTCGTTGCCGTCGCGCACGTATTCAGCGGCATCTTTGGTGGTGATATGTTCGAAGACCACTTTTAACCCCTGCAGCCGTTTGCGCAGCGGTTCCATCACCGTCTCAATAAAGCGCGCTTCGCGATCGAAGATATCGATATCAGCATGGGTAACTTCGCCGTGTACCAGTAGCGGCATGCCCAGTTTTTCCATCCGTTCCAGCACCGGCATAATGGCATCGGTGCTGGTCACGCCGTGACTGGAGTTGGTGGTGGCGTTTGCCGGGTAGAGTTTGGCTGCGGTAAATACGCCTTCACGGAATCCGCGCTCCAGTTCGTCCGGATCGAGCGTGTCGGTCAGGTAGCAGGTCATCAGCGGAGTGAAATCATGCCCGGCGGGAATCGCATCGATGATGCGCTGGCGGTAAGCAATGGCAGCAGCGACGGTCGTTACCGGCGGTACCAGATTCGGCATCACGATCGCCCGGCCATAAAACTCACTGGTGTAAGGCACGACGGTTTGCAACATATCATCATCGCGTAGATGGATATGCCAGTCGTCAGGGCGGCGGATTTTCAATACCTGGGGTTGTGCTGTCATGGAAGGCTCCGGCTAATTGGTTCAGTCATCAGGGCTGTTTTTTGCCGGGCACTAAGGATAAGCGTAAACGTTTTCCTTTGCACTCATTTCCGTAAAAAATTAAGGGCGCCATATTCAGCGCCCTTATTGTTTAATCAGTGAAGGGGATGATGATCTCGCCCGGTTTCACTTCAATGCCTTTAGCGTATTTCTTCGCTAAGGCTTCACCGGTGCTGGCATCTTCACGCAGAACGTAGGCTGGTTGCTGATTGAAATAGCTGCGCAGCGACTGATTCAGATAAGGGATCAGCGTCTGTACCACGGAGGTGAGCTTTTCCGGCTTAACTTTCGCATCGACGACTTCCATTTCACGCAGATAAATTGCGCCTTGTTCTTTATTGAACACCGGCAGCGCTTTGAGCTTCAGGTCGATGGTCGCTTTCTGATTGCCAAACAGCGAATTCAGATCCAGATTAGCGGTTCCGCTCAGCGCCACTTTATTCGGCTCTTCACGACCGATGGCGCTGGTCAGGTTTTGCAGCTCAATGTGCGCATCCGCTACGCCAGGCAGGCCGATATCTTTAGCGAAGTGGTTACGTTTCTGCAGCGCCTGGTTAATCTCCTGCTCGCTAACGGAGTATTGCGTAAGCTGGTTACATCCGCTCAGAAGGCCGCTGACAATCAGCGCGGCCGCGATCAACATCTTTTTCATTGGGTTCCTTAACGTCATGCCATAGCTAATCCTGACACAAAGCAGCATGGTCTGCTAGCCCCGCTTGTACTAGCGGAAAATGCTGAAAAAAAGGATTACCACTTTGGCTGATTGTCAGGTGCGCGGTTCCAGCATGCCGGAAGCCGACCGTTTCTGGCTAAACTGCCACCATAGCGCAATGAAAGTTGCAAAGCCGATAATGCCCAGCATCAGCCACGGTAGTTCAGGTTGATTAAGCACTTTACCTGCATCAAACAGCCAGCCGCCGCCGGCATACCCCAGCGCGCCGCCAAATGCCAGACCAAGGCGGCTGAAACCCATATAGCTGCCGCGAGCGCGGGCATCAGCCAGTGAAGCGCCCAGCGTTTCGCGCGCAGGTTCGGCAATGATCGAGCCGATATAGAAAATACAGATTAAGGTAAACAGCTGCTGTAGCGTGCTGGTTAAGCCAATCGGCAGCATCGCCGCCGTCATCACCAGCAAACCCGCCATCAGACGATGCTCAAGACGAAAACGTTTCTCGCTCCAGCGGGCGATGGGATACAGCAGCGTCAGGGAGATTGTCGCCTCGATGGCATACATCCATTTCACCGCCGCCGGAGAGCCCGCAATATCGTTAACCATAATCGGCAGCATGAGCATCACCTGCACGGCCAGCATGTAGTAACCGGTCAGGGTCAACACGTAAGTGACAAAGCGCTTATCACGTAACACCAGCCCCAGTCCTTCGCGGATTGGTGTTTTGACCGTCGAGAGTTTCCATGCTGGCAGATACCAGGCGTTAAATGCGGCACAGGCAATAAAGAGCGCTGCCCCTGCGCTGCACACCAGACGGAAATCGTACTGTAATAGCCAACTGCCGAGCAGGGCGCCGATGACCGCGCCGGCGCTATCCTGCATCATCAGGATAGAGAAGAAACGACCACGTTGATGCGGGCGCACCAGTTTGACCACCAGCGCCGCTCGCGGCGGGTCGAACAGGGTGCCGCCGAGACCGGACAAAATGCATGAGAGCCAGAGCACCCAGGGCTCATGGGCGACGGCCATCGCCGCGAAACCACCGGCGCGCATCAGCATGCCGGTGACGATCATCGGTTTGGCGCCGAAACGATCGGCAATCGCCCCACCGAAGATGCCTAAACCTTGTTGCACCAGCTGACGTAGACCGAGGGCAATACCGACCATCAGCGCCGCCCAACCCATTTGGTCGACAAAACGGATCGATATCAGTGGAAAAACGACAAAAAAGCCGAGAACAACCAGCATGTTATCGACTAACAGGAAATATTTACCCAGGCTCCTTGCCTGCGATATGCGGGACATTTCCCCTCCAGGGAAAAAGAAAGATAAGCTTAGATATTCTGCGGGGGCGGCGGTTATTTTCCCAGCATACTGGCGACAATATTTTTTTATCAAAAAGCAAGATCGATTGAGCCTATTCATCGAAAAATGGAGATGGTGCAGAAAATGGTATGTTGCTGTTTTCCCACCTTCACTCAGGGAAGGTATAGTGAAAGATATTAGTTTGGGGCAGGGAACAGGAGTGAGGAATGTTTGGCTATCGCAGTAACGTACCCAAGGTGCGTTTGACGACGGACCGGCTGGTGGTGCGGCTGGTTCACGATCGTGACGCCTGGCGTCTGGCCGATTACTACGCGGAAAACAAGGGGTTCCTGAAACCCTGGGAGCCGGTGCGCGATGAAAGCCACTGTTATCCCTCCGGCTGGCAGGCGCGATTATCGATGATTACGGAGTTTCATAAACAGGGTTCGGCTTTTTATTTCGCGCTACTCGATCCTGATGAGAAAGAGATTATTGGCGTAGCGAATTTCTCAAACGTGGTGCGTGGTTCATTTCATGCCTGTTATCTCGGCTATTCCATTGGTGAAAAGTGGCAAGGGCAGGGGCTGATGTTTGAAGCGCTGACCGCGGCGATTCGCTATATGCAACGTACGCAGCATATTCACCGTATCATGGCCAATTATATGCCGCATAACAAACGCAGCGGCGATCTGCTCGCCCGGCTCGGGTTCGAAAAAGAGGGTTATGCAAAGGACTACCTCCTCATTGATGGGCAATGGCGAGATCACGTATTGACGGCGTTAACGGCCACTGACTGGACACCAGGGCGCTAAGGAGAAAACATGAAATATCAGCTAACCGCGCATGAAGCGCGCATCATTGGTTGCCTGCTGGAGAAGCAGGTGACCACGCCGGAACAATATCCGCTATCAGTGAATGCTGTGGTTACCGCCTGTAACCAGAAAACCAACCGTGAGCCGGTAATGTCGCTGGCGGAAAGCGACGTCCAGGATTTGCTGGATGAGCTGGTCAAACGCCACTACCTGCGTACGGTAAGCGGTTTTGGCAACCGGGTGACCAAATATGAACAGCGCTTCTGCAATTCGGAATTTGGCGATCTCAAATTAACGGCGGCGGAAGTCGCCATTGTCACGACGCTGCTGCTGCGCGGTGCGCAAACGCCAGGCGAGCTGCGTAGCCGCGCGCAGCGGATGTATGAATTCCGCGACATGGCCGAGGTGGAAAGCACGCTCGACAATTTGGCCAGTCGTGAAGACGGTCCTTACGTCGCGCGCCTTCCGCGCGAACCGGGTAAACGCGAAAGCCGCTATATGCACCTGTTTTGTGATGACATGGATTCGCTCATCACCGTGGTCGAGGCGGTGTCGCCGCCGAATGACGATTTGCAGGCGCGCGTTGAGGCGCTGGAAAGTGAAGTCGCTGAGCTCAAAGTACGCCTTGATTCACTACTGGCTCATTTAGGAGAGTAACCGTGACGGCGAAATTACGTGTTGGCGTGGTGGGACTTGGCGGCATTGCGCAAAAGGCATGGCTGCCGGTGCTGGGCGCCGCTGATGGCTGGACGCTGCAGGCCGCCTGGTCGCCAGGAAAAGAGAAAGCGTTACGCATCTGCGAAACCTGGCGTCTGCCCTATGCCGAGTCTCTGGATGCGCTGGCGGCGCAATGTGATGCGGTATTTGTCCATACCTCAACCGCTTCACATTATGAAGTGGTTCATCATCTGCTGAATGCAGGCGTTCATGTTTGCGTGGACAAGCCGCTGGCGGACAAGCTCAGCGAAGCCGAATCATTGGTTGAACTGGCGGCACGTCGGCGTTTAACGTTAATGGTGGGCTTCAATCGCCGCTTTGCGCCGTTGTATCGTGAATTGAAAGCGCATCTCAATGACGCGGCGTCATTGCGCATGGATAAGCACCGTAGCGATAGCGTGGGCAAAGAGTTGCGCTTTACCCTGCTGGATGATTATCTGCATGTTGTCGATACCGCGCTGTGGCTGGCGGGAGATAAAACGCGGGTGGACGGCGGGGTCCTGCAAACCACTTCTCAAGGGGAAATGCTCTACGCCGAGCATCACTTCAGCGCGGGGCAACTGCAGATCACCACCAGTATGCATCGTCGCGCGGGAAGCCAGCGTGAGTGGGTGCAGGCGGTGACCGATGGCGGACTGTATGAGGTGTACGATATGCGCGAGTGGCGTGAAGAGCGGGGCAGCTGTATCCTGCAGCGCCCGGCGCCCGGCTGGCAAACGACACTTGAACAGCGCGGATTCGACGGCTGCGCTCGCCACTTTATCGAATGCGTGCAAAATCAGACGGTTCCGGAAACCGCCGGCGAGCAGGCGCTTTTAGCCCAGCGGATCGTGGAAAAGCTCTGGCGCGAGGCGATGAGCGAATAACTGGTTGTAACAACTGACAGTAGTAATTCATTGCGAACCCGGTAGACTATCGCCACTTTCCAGCGCCCGCTTTTGCGGGCGTTTTACTCCATGGGTTGTGGAATAAGACAGTAATGAATCTATTAAAATCATTAGCGGCAGTCAGCTCGATGACCATGTTCTCGCGCGTACTGGGGTTCGTCCGCGATGCTATCGTCGCGCGTATTTTTGGCGCCGGGATGGCGACCGACGCCTTTTTTGTGGCCTTCAAACTGCCAAACCTCTTGCGGCGTATTTTTGCCGAAGGCGCCTTTTCTCAGGCCTTTGTGCCGATTCTCGCTGAATATAAAAGCAAGCAGGGCGAAGACGCGACGCGGGTGTTCGTCTCCTATGTTTCCGGGCTGTTGACGCTGGTTCTGGCGCTGGTCACGGTGGCAGGGATGCTGGCTGCGCCGTGGGTGATTACCGTTACCGCTCCGGGCTTTGCCGATACGCCAGATAAATTTGCCTTAACCACCCAGCTGCTGCGCATCACCTTCCCCTACATTTTATTGATCTCGCTGGCGTCGCTGGTGGGGGCGATCCTTAACACCTGGAACCGCTTCTCGGTTCCCGCCTTCGCGCCGACCTTCCTCAACGTCAGCATGATTGGTTTTGCCCTATTTGCCGCGCCTTATTTTCATCCGCCAATGCTGGCGATGGCCTGGGCGGTCACGGTTGGCGGTATCCTGCAACTGGCGTATCAACTGCCGCATCTGAAAAAAATCGGTATGCTGGTTCTGCCGCGGGTTAACCTGAAAGATGCCGGGGCGATTCGCGTGGTTAAGCAGATGGGGCCGGCGATCCTCGGCGTCTCTGTCAGCCAGATCTCGCTGATTATCAATACCATTTTCGCTTCCTTCCTGGTTTCAGGTTCGGTCTCCTGGATGTATTATGCCGACCGTCTGATGGAGTTCCCCTCCGGCGTGCTGGGCGTGGCGCTGGGCACCATTCTGTTGCCATCGCTATCAAAAAGTTTCGCCAGCGGCAATCACGATGAGTACTGCCGACTGATGGATTGGGGGCTGCGCCTGTGCTTCCTGCTGGCCTTGCCAAGCGCGGTTGCCTTAGGCATTCTCGCCAAACCGCTGACGGTATCGCTATTCCAGTACGGTAAGTTTAACGCTTTCGATGCGGCGATGACGCAACGCGCGCTGGTGGCTTATTCGGTTGGACTGATGGGGCTTATCGTCGTGAAGGTGCTGGCGCCGGGCTTTTACTCGCGCCAGGATATCAAGACGCCGGTTAAAATCGCCATTGTTACTCTGATAATGACCCAGGTGATGAACCTGGCGTTTATTGGCCCGTTGAAGCATGCCGGCTTGTCGCTGTCTATTGGTCTGGCTGCCTGTCTGAACGCCGCGCTGCTTTACTGGCAACTGCGTAAGCAGAAAATCTTCACGCCGCAGCCGGGCTGGTTCGTCTTCCTGCTGCGTCTGGTCATCGCGGTGCTGGTCATGGCCGCAGCGCTCGTCGGCGTGATGTATCTGATGCCGGAATGGTCGCAGGGGACGATGCCGTTCCGCCTGATGCGTCTGATGGTGGTGGTGGTGGCTGGCGTAGTCGCCTATTTCGCGACCTTGCTGCTGCTCGGCTTCCGTCTGAAAGAGTTTGCCCGCCGCACGATTTAAATTCACCGTAACGTCGGGCCTGATTAACCCGTTCCGCTATGCGGAGCGGGTTTTTTATCTCACGGCGCGTTCTGCGGCCTGTAGACGAGCATTTTCCAGCAGGCGGATAATCAGAGCAATCGCGCCGCTGCTCACCGCCAGAATCACCACACCGTTCCAGCCAGCCAGCACGTACAGTTTACTTCCCAGCACCGATCCCAGAGCCATTCCGATGAAGACCACGGTAAATAGCAAGGCGTTAAGCCTGCCGCGGGCCTGGGGCTCCAGGCTGTAAACCAGGTTTTGATGCGCCACCAGGCTCGACTGCAGACCAAGGTCAAAACCGATAGCCGATAACGCAATCAGCGCCAGTTGGCCGTGTACCGGCAACGCGGGCAGTAGCAACATCAGGGCAAAGGAGACGGTGACTAACGCCGCGCCGAGCTGGGTGACTCTCCCTGCGCCAACTTTATCCGCCAAACCGCCTGCCAGCGGTGCCGCCAGGGCGCCTGCCGCGCCAGCGATACCGAAGCCGCCGGCGACCGCGCTACCCATCTGAAAATGTTCGGCGAGCATCACCGCCAGCGTCGACCAGAACGCGCTAAAGGCGATAGATAAAAAGCCCTGGGCGAATGCCGCGCGGCGCAGCGCGGGATAGCGCTGCCACAAATGGGCCATTGACTTCAGCAACTGCGGATAACTGAGGGTAGAGTGGATCTCAAAACGCGGCACAACACGCCACATTAACAGGCCGATAAAGGCGATACTGACTGCCGCAGCCTGGTACATGACCCGCCAGCCAAATAGCGCGCCGACCAGCCCGCTGACGGTACGTGAAAGCAGGATCCCCAGTAGCAGGCCGGTCATCACCGTACCGACCATCTTCCCCTGTTTGCCCGCCGGCGCCAGAATCGCCGCCGCCGGGACAATATCCTGCGCCATGGTCGCCGCCATGCCAATCAGCAGGCTGACGACCAGTAGCGAGGTAAGCTGACCGGTCAGGCTGCAGAGTAGCAACAGTACCGCCAGCACGGCGCTTTTCAGCAGGATAAGCGTTCGGCGATCGTGGCGATCGCCGAGCGGCAGCAGAAATAATATTCCCAATGCATAGCCAGCCTGGGTCAACGTGGGCACCAGCCCCATTCCCTCAACGCTGAGATGCAGGTTGGCGCCGATTAACGGCAGCAGCGGCTGGGCGTAGTAGATGGATGCGACGCTGAAGCCAGCGCCGAGCGCGAGAATAAAAATAACCCAGCCGGCCTGGCGGGGGGATAAAGGAAGCGGTGTCATGGTAGTGCCCTCGTAAATGCGTTGGCGCTATTGTTCCCTGAAGCAGACTGGCGCGGAAGATAGGGTAGTGGTAAAACGGTTATACGTAGCACGTATAGGCAAATTATAAATGAAGAAACAAGAGCGTATAGATCGGATTGAGCTGATGCGGACCTTTATTCGCATCGTCGAAGCGGGTTCGCTCTCGGCGGCGGCTCTGCAGATGAGTACGACTCAGGCGACCGTCAGCCGACGTTTGCAGTCGCTGGAGACGTTACTTGGCGCGAGGCTTATTCTGCGCACGACCCATGCGATGAAACTGACCGATGACGGCGAGCGCTGTTATCAACATGCGCGGCGGCTGGTGGACAGCTGGCTGGCGCTGGAAGATGATTTGCGCATCGAGGAAGACCGGCCGGTTGGCGTGCTGCGGGTGCGGGCGCCGCACGCTTTTGGCCAACAGCAGTTGCTGGGTCCGCTGGTGAGTTTTCTGCAGCGATATCCCGAGCTCTCCGTTGAGTGGATGCTGAATGATAAAACCGTCGACTTTCTTAGCGATAATATTGATTGCGCGATCCGCGTTGGCGCGGAAGTCGATCCATCAACGGTATCGGTACTGTTGGCTGTGGTTCCCCGCAGCCTGGTGGTTGCGCCTGAGCTATTGGCGCGCCATCCGGAACTCAGCGAACCGCAGGCGCTCTCCGCGCTGCCCTGGGTCGCTATCAGCACCTTTTATCAGCATGAAGTCACGCTACAGCATCAGGTGGACGGGCAGTTGATGAATTTCCCGATTGTCCCTTGTCTGAGTACCGATAGCGTCTACGTTGCGCGTAACACCGCCCTGGCGGGGTTGGGGGCGGCAATTGTTTCCAGTTGGGCGGTGGAGGAGGATATTGCGGCAGGCAGGCTGATTGAGCCGTTTGCGCAGTGGCGGGCTTCGCCGCTGCCGGTGCATCTGGTTTATCCCTGGGCGCGCTATTATCCGACGCGGCTACGCAAGTTTCTCGATTTGATGCGCGAAGTGATGCCACAGGTGGCGGGGATGCAGCGCCCGGACGAGAAGAAATAAAAAAACCGGCCAGTTGGCCGGTTTTTTCGTTGAGCACCGTTACTCTACAGGCTGCGGACGGGTAGCTTCCGCCGTGGCTTGATGAGTGGCGCTATGGCCGCCTGCAGACCCTTTACCCTCAAAGGCAAACGGAGGACGAACCCAATCGCTTTGGCGCGGGGCTTCCGGCACGTATTCCGGAGCCGGTGCGCGGGTCATCGGCGCGGTCGCATGGCGAGTAGCGGTGGTCGCCGGTTGCGCTTTCACCACTGGCGCGGTGCTGATGACCGGCGTCGGTTCAACAACCGGCGCGGCTTCTTCAACGGCGGCAACGGTCGTTTCTTCGACAACAGCGGTTTCTTCTTCGGCAATCGTTGGCTGCGCAGTGACGGTTTCTTCAGTAGCTGGAGCAGGTGTGGTCTCAGTTTCTTCGACTACCGGCTCTGCTGGCTCACTGACTTCTGCCTGCGGCGCAACGCTTTCCGCAACAACTGCGGTCTCTTCAACCACCGCCGTTTCTTCGACGACCGGAGCTTCAACGACGGTCGCTTCTGCGGTCGGTTCGCTGGCCACTGCCGGTGCGACGGTTTCAGCTGCGACGGTTTCCGCAACGACAACCGGAGCGATAGTCTCCGCGACGACTGGCGTAATGATAGGCTCAACGTTGGCGGTTTCCTGTACCGGTAACTCTTCCTGCTGCTGATCATGCGCACGGGCAATCGGATAGCGGATCCACGCTTTACCTGACGCCAGCTCAGGCGACGCGCAGGCGATGGCCAGCGGCATCGGCGATTGGGTCGGATAACGCTCATCGCGGTAGCGACGGCGACGTTGGCCGCTTACGCGCAGGTGGCGCGGAGAGCGACGTGAACGACGCGGCATACCGTTAGATTCACGAGCGTCGCCGTTTTCATCCTGCTCAGCGGCAGTTTCAACGACGGCCGGCAGATCGACTTTTGCCAATTCCGTACGCGGCGTAGTGGATTCCGCCTGCTGCTCAGCAACGGCTTCGACAACCTGCTCGGTTTCTGCGGATTCAAAGCGGACTTTCTGCGCCAGCTGACGCGGCTTACGACGCGGCATGCTCTGAACGCGCTCTTCCTGCTCGGTTTCCTGCTGTACTACCGGTTCTTCACGGGTCTGAGTTTTCGCTTCCTGCTGTGCCTGACGCTTGTCATCATTACGACGGCGGTTGCGTTCACGGCGCGGTTGCTGTTGCTCATCGCGTGACTTGCCTTTATCAGACTCATCGCCCGCGTTTTGGCGAGATTCGCGCAGTTCAGCGTTCTGTGATTGTTTGTCACGACGATTACGGCGGTTCTCCTCGCGTGATTCACGAGATTCGCGACCTTCTGTGTTTTCTCCGCGATTATCACGATTATCACGGTTGTCACGATTATCGCGGTTATCACGACGGTCGTTACGGTCGCGGCGATTATTAGAACGCGGTTTACGGCGCTCTTGCTGACGCTCAGGTTTCTCTTCAGTTTTTTGCTCGGCTTTGACTTCAGCCGGTTTAGCTTCTTCTGCGCCGGAGAAGATGTTTTTCAACGCGCCGAAGAAGCGGGACAGCAGACCAGGCTGGGCAGGCGTTGCTACCTTCGCTGCCGGAGCAGCGGCGGCTTTCGCTGCGGCCGGCGCGGCTGCGGTTTCTTCCTGTACCGGCGCAGGCGGCGCATCCGGCATCACGAAAGCAGCCAGCGCTGGCTCTTCGCGGCGTTTGCGTTCAGCCGGTTCTTCGTCAGACGGCATCGCCATCTCTTCTTCGTGCAGTTTCGGCAGCAAATAGCTCAGCGTGGAGGTTTCTTCGCCTTTACGCACGCGCAGTACGGAGTAGTGCGGGGTTTGCATCTCATCGTTAGGGACGATGATGACGCGAATGTCGCTCTGGCGGGTTTCTATCGCGCTGACTGCGGCACGTTTTTCGTTAAGCAGGTAAGAAGCGATAGGTACCGGAACGATCGCGTGGACTTCTTTGGTGTTCTCTTTCAGCGCTTCTTCTTCAATCAGGCGCAGGATAGAGAGCGACAGCGATTCGTTGTCACGCACGGTACCGGTGCCGCTACAGCGTGGGCACACGTGGTGGCTGGATTCGCCCAGCGACGGGCTCAGACGCTGGCGGGACATCTCCAGCAGGCCGAAGCGCGAGATATGGCTGATCTGGATACGCGCGCGGTCCTGGCGGACGGCTTCACGCAGGCGGTTTTCAACCGCACGCTGGTGGCGAACCGGGGTCATATCGATGAAGTCGATAACGATCAGGCCGCCAAGGTCGCGCAGACGCAACTGGCGTGCGATTTCGTCAGCCGCCTCGAGGTTAGTGTTGAACGCCGTTTCTTCGATATCGCCGCCGCGGGTCGCGCGAGCGGAGTTGATGTCGATAGCGGTCAGCGCTTCGGTGCTATCGATAACGATAGAACCACCGGACGGCAGACGCACTTCACGCTGGAACGCGGATTCAATCTGGGATTCAATCTGGTAGTGGCTGAACAGCGGAATTTCTCCGGTGTACAGTTTGATTTTGCTGCTGAAATCCGGACGACCGAGGGCGGCGATATGCTGGCGCGCCAGCTCAAGCACTTTCGGATTATCGATCAGGATTTCGCCGATGTCCTGGCGCAGATAGTCGCGGAAGGCACGCACGATAACGTTACTTTCCTGGTGGATCAGGAACGGAGCAGGGCGGCTCTCAGCGGCTTTCTGAATCGCTTCCCAGTGCTTCAGGCGGAAGCTCAGATCCCACTGCAGCGCTTCAGCGGATTTGCCAACGCCTGCGGTACGCACGATAAGACCCATGCCGTCCGGCAGCTGAAGGCTCGCCAGCGCTTCTTTCAGCTCGGTACGATCGTCACCTTCGATACGGCGCGAAATGCCGCCGGCGCGAGGGTTGTTCGGCATCAGTACCAGGTAGCTGCCTGCCAGGCTGATAAAGGTGGTCAGCGCGGCGCCTTTATTACCGCGCTCTTCTTTATCAATCTGAACAATGACTTCCTGACCTTCGCGCAGAACGTCCTTAATGTTAGGGCGGCCATGAGCGCTGTAATTGGCTGGGAAGTATTCGCGGGCAATTTCTTTGAGGGGGAGGAAACCATGACGCTCAGCGCCGTAATCGACAAACGCGGCTTCAAGGCTAGGTTCAATACGCGTGATTTTGCCTTTGTAGATGTTCGCTTTTTTCTGCTCGTGCCCGGGGCTTTCGATATCCAGGTCGTACAGGCGCTGCCCATCAACAAGAGCGACGCGCAACTCTTCCTGCTGAGTTGCGTTGATTAACATTCTTTTCATCGTAACTTACTCATTATTCTTACATTGACGACTAAGCTACGGGCAGAGTAACGCCTTACCGGGTGAAAACCGATGGCCTCGAGTCTGGTTCACGTCGCCAACCTCACGGTTGTCGCGCGCTTAAGAGGCGCAGAGTGTCGGTCGCCTGTGTTTCAAACGGAAACACAGCGCAATTATTCAGGGGAACAGCCTGGGATGTATCACCAGAGAATATTCCATTTATACACTTCATCCTTTAAGTGATTTCGCGTTGGCCGCGCTTGTTCACCTCAATCGATTGCTTGTACAACCGACTGAAGATTCTCTCTTTTGCAGCCTTGACGCACCTCAAACGATGTTGCGTATATTCTCATCGTCTCTCACGTCGCAGGAGTAATGGCTTAACCTGTTCACCTCAATCGGAGGATTCAGATGAACTCCCGGTGGTTCCGGAGTCGACGCCATCCTGCCACGCAAAAATCTTATAGAGCCTGTGCCGGTAAGGACTGCAACCCGCAGCCCGCTAACTGTCTGAAAGATCAATACGTCTTACGCCATTGCTGCGTGGATGATCGGTCAGACAAAATTGGTCATTCCGCTAATTTCTTGTTCTAACAAGTGTCAACACGGAAAACGGCTTCATTATTCCATTGCTAACCTTGTTATAGCAAGTTCACTTTTACCTTTTATCACCGGGTTACTCACAGTTTTTTCACCAGCGTCTACAGATTGTTCTAATAACAAACAAAACGCCGATGAAGCATGCGATGAAAACCGGATACTGATAAATATAAGCATATAAAAATGAGTGGCGCTAATGCCCTCGGCTATTTAGAATCGCCGACCATGAAAACTGAGACTCCAACCGTAAAAATGGTTGCCATTTCCGCCGATGAAGCGGGGCAACGTATCGACAACTTTTTGCGTACGCAACTTAAGGGCGTACCGAAGAGCATGATTTATCGCATCCTGCGTAAAGGCGAGGTGCGGGTGAACAAAAAACGCGTCAAGCCGGAATATAAACTGGAAGATGGCGATGAAGTGCGTATCCCGCCGGTGCGGGTCGCCGAGCGCGAAGAAGAGGCCGTTTCGCCGCATCTGCAAAAAGTGGCGGCGTTGTCGGATGTTATCCTCTATGAAGACGATCATATCCTGGTGCTGAATAAACCTTCCGGTACCGCGGTGCACGGTGGTAGCGGTCTGAGCTTCGGCGTGATTGAAGGGCTGCGCGCGCTACGCCCTGAGGCCCGTTTCCTGGAACTGGTCCACCGTCTCGATCGTGATACCTCAGGCGTTCTGCTGGTAGCGAAAAAACGTTCGGCGCTTCGCTCGCTTCACGAGCAGTTGCGTGAGAAAGGGATGCAGAAGGATTATCTGGCGCTGGTCCGCGGTCAGTGGCAGTCCCACACCAAGGTGGTACAAGCGCCGCTGCTGAAAAATATTCTGCAGAGCGGCGAGCGCATCGTGCGCGTGAGCCAGGAAGGTAAGCCTTCCGAAACGCGCTTTAAAGTGGAAGAGCGTTACCCGTTTGCCACGTTGGTGCGCTGCAGCCCGGTTACCGGGCGTACGCATCAGATTCGCGTTCACACCCAGTATGCGGGACATCCTATTGCTTTTGACGATCGTTATGGCGATCGCGAGTTTGACAAGCAGCTTTCAGGGACAGGTTTAAACCGTCTGTTTTTGCATGCGGCAGCGCTGAAGTTCACTCATCCAGGCACCGGTGAAGTGATGCGTATTGAAGCGCCGTTGGATAACCAACTGAAACACTGCTTGCAGGTTTTGCGCAATAGCAAATAAGCACAGCGGCGGATTCATACTCCGCCGCTTTCTTTTATGGCTAGCGAATATGGCTAGCGAAGCAGCGGGTTAAAGCCTTCCCGGCGCAACATCTGGCATAGCGCAATCAGCGGTAATCCAACCAGCGAATTAGGATCGCGTCCTTCCAGTCGCTCAAATAGCGTTATGCCTAAGCCTTCGCTTTTAAAACTACCGGCACACTGCAGAGGGTTCTCTTTACGGATATAGGCCTCGATCTCCTGATCGCTTAAATGACGAAAATGGACGTCGAAGGGTTCACATTCCGTTTGCAGGTGCCCGTTGGCGGAATTATACAGCGCCAGCCCGGTATAAAAAGTGACAATCGTGCCGCTGGCTTTGCGTAGCTGGCGGTGGGCATTTTCTTCAGTGTGCGGTTTACCGGTGATTTCGCCGTCTAAGACGCAAACCTGATCGGAACCTATAATAAGGTGCTGAGGGAAGCGGGATGCCAGCGCCTGGGCTTTGGCTTGCGCCAGACGCACAACCAACTGGCGGGCGGATTCGCCGGGCTGAGGCGTTTCGTCAACCTCCGGCGCCGCGCATTCGAACGGCAGCGTGAGTTTTTCCAACAGCATCCGCCGCCAAGGCGAGGTTGAGGCCAGGAGAAGATTAGACATATTTTTTCATCCACATATAGCGCTTCGCAGAGCATCATTTTAAACTATGCGCCGCAATGTGTGCGAATAAATGGCAAAAGGCAACCTGAGGCTGCCTTTTTCTTTGACTCTATGACATTACAAAGTTAATATGCGCGCCCTATGCAAAAGGTAAAATTACCCCTGACTCTCGATCCGGTTCGCACGGCTCAAAAACGCCTTGATTACGAGGGTATCTACGCCCGTGATCAGGTTGGCCGTGTCGCCGATTCAGTCGTCAGCGTGGACAGTGATGTGGAATGCAGCATGTCGTTCGCTATCGATAACCAGCGTCTCGCCGTTATTACCGGTGATGCGAAGGTGTCGGTAACCCTCGAATGTCAGCGTTGCGGGAAACCGTTCCCTCATCATGTTCACACAACGTATTGTTTCAGCCCTGTCAGAAATGACGAACAGGCAGAAGCACTACCGGAAGCGTATGAGCCGATTGAGGTTAACGAATTCGGTGAAATCGATCTGCAGGCGATGGTTGAGGATGAAATCATTCTTTCCTTGCCGGTAGTTCCGGTGCATGATTCTGAACACTGTGAAGTGTCCGACGCGGACATGGTCTTTGGCGAACTGCCTGAAGAGGCACAAAAACCAAACCCATTTGCCGTATTAGCCAGCTTAAAGCATAAGTAATTGAGGAGTAAGGTCCATGGCCGTACAACAGAATAAACCAACCCGTTCCAAACGTGGCATGCGTCGTTCCCATGACGCTCTGACCGCAGTCACCAGCCTGTCTGTAGACAAAACTTCTGGTGAGAAACACCTGCGTCACCACATCACTGCCGACGGTTTCTACCGCGGTCGCAAGGTAATCGCTAAGTAATCACGCCTTACTCCGTGGATTTCACGTTGCAAGAAAACGTAGTCAACGTCCTTGTAACGTGAAAGACAAGAGTAAAAGCGTGGTGAAGCTTAGTGAGGATCTCCCCAGGTAACTGGGGAATAACCGAACCGGGCAGCGACGATACCTTGACACGTCTAACCCTGGCGTTAGATGTCATGGGGGGCGATTTTGGCCCATCCGTGACAGTGCCTGCAGCACTGCAGGCACTGAACTCTAATTCGCAACTCACACTTCTTTTAGTCGGCGACCCCGACGCCATCACGCCATTACTTGCCAAAGCTGATTTCGAACAACGTTCGCGACTGCAGATTATCCCTGCACAGTCAGTTATTGCCAGTGATGCGCGACCCGCGCAGGCTATCCGCAGTAGCCGCGGAAGCTCGATGCGCCTGGCGCTGGAGCTGGTGAAAGAAGGGCGAGCCGAAGCCTGCGTTAGCGCGGGAAATACCGGCGCGCTGATGGGATTGGCGAAGTTATTGCTTAAGCCCATTGAGGGGATTGAGCGCCCGGCGCTGGTGACGGTACTGCCGCATCAGCAAAAGGGCAAAACGGTAGTGCTGGATTTAGGCGCTAACGTCGATTGCGACAGTACAATGCTGGTGCAGTTCGCCGTAATGGGCGCAGTGTTAGCTGAAGAAGTGGTGGGGATTAAAAACCCACGCATTGCGTTGTTGAATATCGGTGAAGAAGAGATGAAAGGTCTCACCAGCATTCGCGATGCGTCGGCGATGCTCAAAAAACTGCCGTCCTTCAACTATATTGGTTACCTTGAAGCTAACGAACTGTTGACGGGGAAAACGGATGTTCTGGTTTGTGACGGATTCACAGGCAACGTCACATTAAAGACGATGGAAGGTGTTGTCAGGATGTTCCTTTCGCTGCTGAAATCACAGGGAGAGGGAAAAAAACGGTCGTGGTGGCTGATTTTATTAAAGCGTTGGTTACAAAAAAGCCTGAGCAGGCGATTCAGTCACCTCAACCCCGACCAGTATAATGGCGCCTGTCTGTTAGGATTGCGCGGTTCTGTGATCAAAAGTCATGGCGCTGCCAACCAGCGCGCATTTTGCGTCGCAATAGAGCAGGCAGTGCAGGCGGTGCAGCGGCAGGTTCCACAGCGGATCGCCGCTCGCCTGGAATCGTTATACCCAGCAGGCTTTGAACTGCCAGGGAGCAGCAGCGGTAACGGGAATGCCCGACAGCACACCGGGACCAACGGATACGACTGACGCCCTGCGGTTTGAACAACGCGGGTATATTACCCAAGAGTGACTGAGCGTACATGTATACAAAGATTATTGGCACCGGCAGCTACCTGCCTGAGCAAGTGCGTACTAACGCCGACCTGGAAAAAATGGTTGAAACGACTGACGAGTGGATTGTTACCCGTACAGGTATTCGTGAACGCCGTATTGCCGCAGCGAACGAGACAGTTGCTACGATGGGCTTCGAAGCCGCAAAGAAAGCGCTGGAAATGGCGAATGTCAACCCGGAACAAATTGGTCTGATCGTTGTTGCGACCACCTCGGGTACTCATGCCTTCCCGAGCTCTGCGTGCCAGATTCAATCTATGCTGGGTGTCAAAGGCTGTCCGGCGTTTGACGTCGCAGCCGCCTGCGCGGGCTTCACCTACGCGTTGAGCATCGCCGACCAGTATGTGAAAAACGGCGCCGTAGATTACGCGCTGGTGATCGGCGCTGACGTGCTGGCGCGCACCTGCGATCCAACCGATCGCGGCACGATCATTATCTTCGGCGACGGCGCGGGCGCAGTGGTGCTTGGCGCTTCTGAAGAGCCAGGCATTATTTCCACGCATCTGCATGCCGATGGCCGCTACGGTGAGCTGTTAACGCTGCCGAACGCCGATCGCGTAGAGCCGGAAAATCCGATTTATCTGACGATGGCCGGCAACGAAGTGTTTAAAGTCGCGGTCACCGAACTGGCGCATATCGTTGACGAGACGCTGGCGGCCAATAATCTTGAGCGCTCGGCGCTGGATTGGCTGGTGCCGCACCAGGCTAACCTGCGGATCATCAGCGCGACGGCGAAAAAGCTGGGAATGTCGATGGATAATGTGGTGGTCACGCTCGATCGTCACGGTAACACTTCCGCCGCCTCGGTCCCTTGCGCGCTCGATGAAGCCGTTCGCGATGGCCGTATTCAACGCGGCCAGTTGATTCTGCTGGAAGCCTTCGGTGGTGGTTTCACCTGGGGTTCCGCGCTGGTTCGTTTTTAGTATAAGGATTTAAACATGACGCAATTTGCTTTTGTGTTCCCGGGACAGGGCTCTCAGGCTGTCGGTATGCTGGCAGATATGGCCGCGACCTGGCCAGTTATTGAAGAGACTTTCGGCGAAGCTTCCGCAGCGTTGGGTTACGATCTGTGGGCGCTTGCCCAACAGGGCCCAGCAGAAGAACTGAACAAAACCTGGCAAACGCAGCCAGCGCTGCTGACCGCTTCCGTCGCGTTATATCGCGTATGGCAGCAGCAGGGCGGTAAAGCGCCGGCGCTGTTAGCCGGTCATAGCCTTGGCGAATACTCTGCGCTGGTCTGCGCGGGCGTGATTAATTTCGCTGATGCCGTTCGTCTGGTTGAACTGCGTGGCAAATTCATGCAGGAAGCGGTACCGGAAGGTACCGGCGCGATGTCTGCAATTATTGGCCTCGACGACGCGTCCATCGCTAAAGCCTGTGAAGAATCTGCACAAGGGCAGGTGGTTTCGCCAGTGAACTACAATTCACCGGGTCAGGTGGTTATCGCCGGGCACAAAGAAGCCGTTGAGCGTGCAGGCGCGGCGTGTAAAGCCGCAGGCGCCAAACGTGCGCTGCCGTTGCCGGTCAGCGTACCGTCTCACTGCGCGCTGATGAAACCTGCCGCTGAAAAACTGGCGGTAGAGCTGCAGAAAATCACTTTTAACGCACCGACCGTTCCGGTTGTGAACAACGTCGACGTGAAGTGCGAAACCGCGCCTGATGCTATCCGCGACGCGCTGATTCGCCAACTGTACAGCCCGGTTCAGTGGACTAAGACCGTTGAGTTTATGGCATCTCAGGGCGTCGAGCACCTGTATGAAATGGGCCCGGGTAAAGTCCTCACCGGCCTGACCAAACGTATTGTTGACACCCTGACTGCTTCTGCGCTCAACGAGCCGGCTGCGATGTCTGCGGCGCTTGAGCAATAAAAGAGGAATACCATGAGTTTTGAAGGAAAAATCGCGCTGGTTACCGGTGCGAGCCGCGGTATCGGCCGCGCAATCGCTGAAACCCTCGCCGCGCGCGGCGCGAAAGTTATCGGTACTGCCACCAGCGAAAGCGGTGCGCAGGCAATCAGCGACTATTTAGGCGCCAACGGTAAAGGTCTGATGTTGAATGTGACCGACCCGGCATCTATTGAATCTGTTCTGGAAAATGTTCGCGCAGAGTTTGGCGAAGTTGATATCCTGGTCAATAATGCCGGGATTACTCGTGATAACCTGTTAATGCGAATGAAAGATGATGAGTGGAACGATATTATCGAAACCAACCTGTCATCTGTATTCCGTCTGTCAAAAGCGGTAATGCGCGCTATGATGAAAAAGCGTCATGGGCGTATTATCACTATCGGTTCTGTGGTTGGTACCATGGGAAATGCTGGTCAGGCTAACTACGCTGCGGCGAAAGCGGGTCTGATTGGTTTCAGTAAGTCACTGGCACGTGAAGTTGCGTCTCGCGGTATTACTGTAAACGTTGTTGCTCCGGGCTTTATTGAAACGGACATGACGCGTGCGCTGACCGATGAGCAGCGTGCGGGTACGCTGGCTGCAGTTCCTGCGGGGCGCCTTGGCTCCCCAAATGAAATCGCCAGCGCGGTTGCATTCTTAGCCTCTGACGAAGCGGGTTACATCACTGGTGAAACCCTGCACGTTAATGGCGGGATGTATATGGTCTGACCGAGATTTGCGCAAAATGTTCAGGAAGCGCGCAGTCTGCACGCTTGCAGGTACAGTTTTGTGCGAAATCATTTGCGTTATTAGGGCAAACAGCCGCAAAATAGCGTAAAATCGTGGTAAGACCTGCCGGGATTTAGTTGCAAATTTTTCAACATTTTATACACTACGAAAACCATCGCGAAAGCGAGTTTTGATAGGAAATTTAAGAGTATGAGCACTATCGAAGAACGCGTTAAGAAAATTATCGGCGAACAGCTGGGCGTTAAGCAGGAAGAAGTTACCAACAATGCTTCCTTCGTTGAAGACCTGGGCGCTGATTCTCTTGACACCGTTGAGCTGGTAATGGCTCTGGAAGAAGAGTTTGATACTGAGATTCCGGACGAAGAAGCTGAGAAAATCACCACCGTTCAGGCTGCCATTGATTACATCAACGGTCACCAGGCGTAAGTGAACATCTCCAGGCGGTCATTCGACCGCCTGAGTTTTATCTTTTTTTGTCCCACAAGAATCTATTTTCCCTCCCTGGAGGACAACCGTGTCTAAGCGTCGTGTAGTTGTGACCGGACTGGGCATGTTGTCTCCTGTCGGCAATACCGTAGAGTCTACCTGGAAAGCTCTCCTTGCCGGTCAGAGTGGCATCAGCCTGATCGACCATTTCGATACTAGCGCCTATGCAACGAAATTTGCTGGCTTAGTAAAGGATTTTAACTGTGATGATATCATCTCGCGCAAAGAACAGCGCAAGATGGATGCCTTCATTCAATATGGAATTGTCGCTGGCGTTCAGGCCATGCAGGATTCTGGCCTTGAAGTGACGGAAGAAAACGCAACCCGCATCGGCGCCGCTATCGGTTCCGGTATCGGGGGCCTCGGCCTGATCGAAGAAAACCATAGTTCGCTGGTAAACGGCGGACCGCGGAAGATCAGCCCGTTCTTCGTACCGTCCACAATTGTTAATATGGTGGCGGGTCATCTGACCATCATGTTTGGTCTGCGTGGACCGAGTATCTCCATCGCGACCGCGTGTACTTCAGGCGTACACAACATCGGCCACGCGGCGCGTATCATCGCTTACGGTGATGCTGACGCGATGGTTGCCGGTGGTGCAGAGAAGGCGAGTACTCCGCTCGGCGTAGGTGGCTTTGGCGCTGCGCGCGCACTGTCTACCCGCAATGACAACCCGCAGGCGGCAAGCCGTCCGTGGGATAAAGAGCGTGATGGCTTCGTGCTGGGCGACGGCGCGGGCATGGTCGTGCTGGAAGAGTACGAGCATGCGAAAAAACGCGGCGCGAAAATCTACGCAGAGATCGTTGGTTTTGGTATGAGCAGCGATGCCTACCATATGACCTCTCCGCCGGAAGATGGCGCTGGCGCTGCGCTGGCAATGGTTAACGCCATTCGCGATGCGGCAATTGAGCCGGGCCAGATTGGCTACGTCAACGCCCACGGTACTTCTACGCCAGCAGGCGATAAAGCAGAAGCCCAGGCGGTGAAATCCGTGTTTGGCGATGCGGCAAGCCGCGTGATGGTGAGCTCCACCAAATCAATGACCGGCCACCTGTTAGGCGCGGCAGGCGCAGTGGAGTCTATCTACTCCATTCTGGCGCTGCGCGATCAGGCGGTTCCGCCGACCATCAACCTGGATAACCCGGATGAAGGTTGCGACCTCGACTTCGTTCCTCATGAGGCGCGTCAGGTTTCCGGTATGGAGTACACCCTGTGTAACTCCTTCGGCTTTGGCGGTACTAACGGCTCGCTGATCTTCAAACGCGTCTAGTTGGCAGTTTGAAGCGATAAAAAGCGAAACACCAAGGTGTTTCGCTTTTTTTATGCTTAAAATCTTACTGGTAGGTAAAGGTGGCCTGCACCTGGCTGGAAATAGTTCCCGGCATGACGCTGCCCTTTGAAACTGCGCGGGCGCGAAGTTTCAGGTCATAGGCGTGAGTGTCAGTCGGTATCGCTACGTTAGCTAGTGAACTACCGTTGCCAAGAGTCGTTACGCCGTCCTGCGTGGTTAGCGCGATAGAGACGTTAGTCGCCGTGCCGCTATTTTTGTAGTTGCTGGTTACCGTATCGTCCGCAGTGCCGCTGAAAGCGACGCTAAAGCTGGTAGTTGAACTCGGGCAACTGGTCAGCGCCAGACTGAAGTTAGTCCAGTCAGTCGCGCTGCCGGAAGTCGCGAGAGTGTCGGCCTGGATGCTGTCGCCGAGATTGACATCAAGGGTATCAGTACCACCATTTACAACACATGGACCGGCAATGATTTTACCAGTGATATTCATCGTCGCAGAGTTTGCAGAGCTAGCAGCGGAAAACAGGCTCCCGCAGGTCAAGGCTATTATTATTGCTTTGTTTTTGAGTTGCATACTTATTCCTTAAGTATTAATTGTAAGTAATACCAATTACAATGGCTGATGTAACATTTCCTTCTGTGGCTTTATTTACATCTTTTATGTAATAAGCCACTTTAAATTCCGGCAGAGTGTAGTCTCCGCTGCCGGTATAATTGTTTAAAGTTATATTGTTATTTACTGCCTGACCTGTACCATCTGGATTTTGCAACTGCAGATAGACGTATTTAGCGCTTCCCTCGCCAGTCGCTGTGTACATATACCCTTGGGTGCCATCACCGTAAGCTCCATATAAGGGGGCATACATATAAGTAATGTTATTTTGCGCGCCAGGACAATTGGTTAATTTTATGCTGTATGTTGATGATGCTCCCTGAGCACCGTTAACTAAATCATCGACATATAACGTGGGTAATTTAATTTCCGTTGGCGCATCAATGGTGCAGGGCGTATAGGTAGGTTGGGTGGCCGCGCCGCTATAAAGCACGTCCGTTTTTGTCGCTCCGTCATAAGTATTATAAAATGTTGCGGATACGCTCGGACCGGTAATTTTCCCGGCAGGGATTTGTTCTTTTAGCCTTACCAGACGATACGCAAGGTTAAGTTTACCATCTACGGTTATTGCTTGTCCTCCAGTAGGGTAGCCTGTCATTGTTAACTGGTATGAAGGTGCAACACTCGAGGCAGAGTCGAGTCCGGATATAACGGGAGAAGTTGACAATTTATATTGAATGCCGATAGCAGGATTGCTGGTAGTCCAGGTCACACCATCCCCTAAAAGCGTGGTGCCGACATTCAATTTAATATAACTGCCTACTGAGTTTAGTTTATCCTGGCCAATTTGAAATGATGTTGGATAAACTGTCGTCCCTAACCATGCAGTGGTTCCGCCCACGGTATTTGGAATACTGGTTGAGGAGAAGTCATAGGTTTGCGTGGTTGTGCTGATAAAAAAGAAATAATCTGCTTTGGCAACCGGAATATTTGCCATGGTGCCAGCGAGTAATATCATTAAAAGAGAGATTTTTTTCATAAGATGACCTATTCCTGCCTACAAGACGCACTGATTTCATATACCCCGCCGGCAGGCGCTTTCTCTGGTAAATGCCAGTTAACCGAACACTGCTCGTTTGCCGAATGACCCCATTTCGCCGTTGCCGTACCGTTATCCGCCATACCGGAGAGATAAACCTGGCCGCCGTCGCCAACAATGGCGCTGGATGATGCGTCTGAGGTATTGTCTGATACGATAGCGCCGAAGGGGACCACCTCACCGTTTGCCCGGGTAAGCGTCATCAGAACGCGTTTACCAATACGTGTTTTAAAGCGTGCGCGGACAATCGCCCCGCGGGTTGGCGTGACCGTCTGTACCGATTTATCAATATCGGCATCATCCGGCATGGCTTCGGTATTTAACGAAATGTCGTTATTGCGATACGGACTGACGTACGGCACGATGGTGTAGCCGCGGAAATCGGTTCTTACCCCGGTTTGGTTATTGATGTTGACGCCGTTTACCCCGGGCGCTTCAACCAGCGCGGAAGTTTCACCCAGCGACTGGCTAAAGGTGATGCCATGAGCGTGTGCGACTACGCCGCCTTCGATACCATAGTTGGTACGGCGCTGCATTTTGTCATAACCATATCCGGCGTTGATACGTGCATAGGTACCCTGGTAGGTCAGGCTGGCGTTGCCGCCGTTACCCTGGCCCTTATTGGTTTCGCTCTCCTGTAGGCTCCAGCTTAAGTTCTGGTCCTCCAGCGCCGTGCCGTTGAGGCCAACGGTGTGGCTGGTAGCGCCGCGCTTGCTGGTGTTGAGGTTATAGCTGGCCCAGCTGTTATTTAACCAACGATTGAGCGGTATGCTGATACCCAGGGAGAAGACTTGGTCTTCATCATAGGTCTTCTGACTATTACTGCTGTCGTTGGTGTTACGGTTATAGCTGTAGTTGAGGTTATAGGTAATGCCGTTCCAGCTGTTGCTGTAGCCGACGCTGAGCGAACGCATATTACGATCGCTGTTCCAGTAGTTTTCACTGATCGCGCTCAGCGATAGCGAACCGGCACTATCGCCCAGGTTCTGGTTAACCAGGAATTCAGCGCGGTTGCGACGACGCTCGGTATTGTCCTGCCAACCGCTGTCGCGCCAGGTATCCAGAGTTTCCTGCAGGGTGTAATAGCCTGAGGTGGAATAGCGGTAGCCGGATATAGATATATTGGTCCCGGTGGCCTGAATATTCTTACTATAACGAACACGAATGGATTGGCCGCGTTCTTTCTCTTCATCCTGTTGTTGCGACCATGCCTGGGTGGTATCGACGGAAACCGCGCCAATAGTGCCAAAGTTTTTACCAATACCCGCAAGCAGGGACTGATAATGTTGTGAAAACTGTCCGCCGCCATAGACGGTGATCCCGGCTGGAAGCCCATAAATGGCTGATGCCTGAGAGAAAAAGTCTTTGTCTATGCCATTGCTATATGGGCGGTACTGGCCTGCGGTCAGCCCATATTTTAGCCGTCCTTCACGCTGCAATACCGGCAGCGAAGCATAGGGTACCACCTGATGTTGTTCGCTGCCGTCGGCTTCTTTAATAGTGACGTCGAGGTCGCCGCTGCTACCGGTTGGGTAGATATCAGTTATTTCAAATGCGCCTGGGGAAACATATGTCTGATAAATGGTGTAGCCGCTTTGCTTGACGATAACCTGGGCGTTGGTACGTGCGATGCCGCGGACCACCGGCGCATAACCGCGTAGGCTGTCAGGCAGCATATCGTCATCAGAGGCAAGTTGAGCGCCGCGGAAAGGCACGGCGTCGAACATATCCGATGGCGAAGAACTGTCCCCCAGCGTCAGTTGGCTTTTCAGTGCGATGATATTACGCTGCGCATAGGTATATACCGACTCCCAACTGTCCTGTGTATCACCATTAGATGTGTTACGGGTCCAGGTGCTGTAATTCCGTAGTCGCCACGGACCAATGTTCAGGCCAGGCCGAAGGTTAAGGTAATAGCTATCGGAATCGGTAGAGTGTGCCTGGCGCGCTTCGGTATTCGCGCCGGTAAAGCTGTAGTTTAAGGAGAGCGCATTAATGCCTTCATCGAGACGTTCAGGGGAAACGTAACCGCGCGCCTGTGTATTTATTGCCGCCTGGGGAATAGTGATTAATAGCTGCTGGCGGTTAAAAACAAATTCAGTCCTTGCCATGGGGATGGCTGACAGGTTGACGCATTGTGCTCCGGCGTCGAGGCCAGGGTAATTTTCACTTTTGATGCCGATCTGTTTTAGCAGTTCGCTGCTGATGCAAGGTTGCAATTCGTCCTGCCCGCTGGCATTTTTTTGCATAGCGAATGAAATGTCATAGGCACCGAGAGAGGCGTTATTGACAATAACATCGACATGATAAATGCCCGGCATCTGTCCGACGCCTTCTTCAAATATAGTCAGGTCGGTGATGTCTTTGCCTGGGCCATCAATACCCAACAGGGCGGGGTTAAAGTATTCACGCGCTTCGGCCGTGTTAAAACACGGCAATGCGCACTGGAGGGCAATAAAGCAGGCTATTTTACTTAGTGTCAGTCTCTTATAGTGTATTTTTGGTTTCATTCCGCGATCCTTACGGAGTTGAGAGCTTATCCATTGCTGTTGGCATGGTGTTCGCTACCTGCAGCACCGAAGTCATTAATTAATTGCCAACTAATATTCCCTGCGGCACCGGCAGGCAGCGTAAAGCTGGCGCTGGCTTTGGGCGCGACATAAGTTGCATCCTTAACGACTTTTCCCCCGACCTTCAGAATGCTGAAATTCATGTAATAAGGCGTTGGGTTGGTGACGGTGAGCTGTTGACCGTTGCGCTGCCAGGTGAGTTGATCGGTGGTTTTATCCGACATCGCTGACAACCCTTGCGGGCGATAGATCAATTTCAAACGGGTTTTGATGGCAATTTGCAGGGTGTTGGCATTTTGCTGATTTTCCGTTGCCGGGATCGTTTTAATGTTCATCCAATACATTGATTCACGATCGGTCGGTAAATTACCCCCGGCGCGAATAATACGCAGCTTGTTTTCTTCTGTGGCGCCTAAACGGAACAACGGTGGGGTAATAATAAATGGCGCTTTTTTACCATCGCTTTCGTTATCAACCCATGACTGAATCAGGTAAGAGTATTTATCCGGATTTTTAACATTAAGTGAGGCCTCTTTTTTATTACCGTCATAAATAACCCGAGTACCACCAACGATGATCCCGGCCTGCGCACTGGTTATGGTGAGAATAAAAGTTGTAGCAATAAGTGAATTCATCAGTTTCATAGGATGACCCTCAAAAAAACAAAACCGGGTATTCCCGGTTTTGTTTATAACCAAAAGCAGGAGTTAATAGCCGGAGCTATTAATTGTATGCCAGGGTAAAGTTTACCGTGCCGTTTGCAGTGCCTGCGGCAACGGTGGAGCTGGTGGCAATATAACGAGCGAAGAAGTCGATCTCGGTGTCAGACGCCGCACTGACGTTTTTGCTGTCAGATTCGACGCCCAGCGGCAGCGCGGTACCATTACCATTCAGCAGCTGAATTGCTACGCCTTTGGCTACGCCGTCATTACCGTAATCGGTCAACTGCAGGTAGTCATTATTGGTGGCATCTGGCGTACCGTCGTATTTCACAACAACCGGTTTCCCTTCCAGGGTTTCCGGGCAGTTGGTCAGCACAAGGGTGAACTTAGTGTTGGCTGCCGTATCGCCTGCAGCGGTGAAAGCAGTTTTGGCCACATCGCCTAATTTAACGGTTAGAGGAGACGCGATAGAGCTATTTACCTCACAACCGGTCTCAATAATGTTGCCAGTGAAGTTGATTTTACCATCATCTGCTAACACGGCAGTGCTGATGCCCATTGTTGTCAGTAGAGCTAAAGCGGCCAATTTTCCTTTCATGGGTATTATCCTTAATAATATTTATAAAAGTAACCTATTGATTTTTCCATTCAATAGTTGGACTAACACTTAATATTATTAGACGTTAGTAATATTAAGTGTTAGTGATTCTAGTATTAGTTCAGTGATAAGGATATTTCGATTTTCTGAAGGGGGGATGTAGATAGAGTGAAAGAAATCACGGCGATTATATTATATGATGTATGAATTTATATTATGTGAGTATTAATGATGTGAATTGATGTGTTTCTATATTATTAATTATACAGACTTAATGAAGCTTCATTTCAATAAGCCCAGCGACTTGAGCATTGAACAGGGTCTGATTTTATGGCGCATCATAACAATTAAGCAATTTAAAATTAATTCCTTATGTTTCAGTGAACAGAGACTTGCGCACAGATTCTCCAGCGGGCACTCTGGACAGTTGTAAAACAGAGGGGGGGCAAATGTTTCTGATTAATGGACAACAGGCTGAGGTTTTGCCGATCAGCGATCGCGGACTGCAGTTCGGTGATGGGTGTTTCACCACCGCGCGCATTCGTTCAGGGCAGGTGGTGATGCTGAATCGCCACCTGAAGCGCTTAAAGGCGGCTTGTGAAAGGCTATTCATAAACTTTTCACAATGGGAATTATTAGCTGATGAGATGCGGCAAGTCGCTTTAAACCACAACGAAGCAGTGCTTAAGGTTATTATTACACGTGGTAGCGGCGGACGTGGCTATAGTGGCATGGGTTGCAACACACCGACGCGCGTGGTGAGCGTTTCGTCGTACCCTGCGCAGTATGCCCGGTGGCGTGAGCAAGGAATTGTTCTGACATTAAGCCCCGTTCATCTTGGGCGTAATCCCTCACTGGCAGGGCTTAAGCATCTTAACCGCCTGGAACAGGTGCTGATTCGTTCTCATCTTGAGCAGACAGACGCCGATGAGGCGCTGGTTCTTGACAGCGACGGGTGGCTTACGGAATGCTGTGCCGCGAATGTGTTCTGGCGCAAAGGAAGCCAGGTTTTCACGCCGCGTCTCGATCAGGCGGGCGTCAATGGCATTATGCGCCAGCACTGCATGGACATGTTGGCACGTTCCCCTTTTGATGTTGTCGAAGTATCCGTGCGTCCTGATGCGCTGCGTGATGCCGATGAAGTGCTGATTTGCAATGCGCTTATGCCGTTGGTACCGGCTCGAGGTTGGGATGATATCTGTTGGTCCGAACGCGAGCTTTACCATTTTTTAGCTCCATTGTGTGAACTGCCTGGTTAGTCATGAAGAAAATGTTACGTTTTGTCTTGCTGTTAGTGGTGGTGTTCGGTATTGCCGCTGCGGCCGGAATGTGGAAAGTCCGCCAACTGGCAGATAGTAAGTTGCTGATTAAAGAAGAGACTGTCTTTACCCTTGCGCCGGGAACCGGGCGAGTGGGGCTTGGCCAGCAACTTTATAGCGATAAAATTATTAATCGCCCACGAGTATTCCAGTGGCTGCTGCGCGTTAAACCTGAATTATCTCATTTCAAAGCGGGTACCTACCGCTTCACACCGCAAATGACGGTGCGCGAGATGCTGCAGCTTTTAGCGAGCGGTAAAGAAGCGCAGTTCCCGCTACGGTTTGTTGAAGGGATGCGCGTTAGCGACTATTTGCGTCAGCTGCGCGATGCGCCGTATGTGAAGCACACTTTAGAAGACGACAGTTACGAAACGGTCGCCAAAGCGCTGGGGCTTGAGCATGCCGACTGGGTTGAAGGTTGGTTCTGGCCGGATACCTGGATGTACACCGCCAACACCAGCGATATCGCTATTCTTAAACGCGCGCATCAGAAGATGGTCGCAGCGGTAGCGAAAGCCTGGGAAGGGCGGGCGGATAATCTACCCTATAAAGATCAAAACCAATTACTGACCATGGCCTCTATCGTTGAGAAAGAGACTGCGGTTCCCGCCGAGCGCGATCGCGTGGCGTCGGTTTTTATCAACCGTCTACGCATTGGCATGCGTTTGCAGACCGACCCTACCGTAATTTACGGCATGGGAGAGCGCTATAATGGTAAACTGTCGCGTAAAGATCTGGAGACGCCGACCGCTTATAACACCTATGTGATTAGCGGTATGCCGCCAGGACCAATCGCCGTGCCGGGCGAAGCGTCTCTCAATGCGGCATCCCATCCGGCGAAAACGCCGTACCTCTATTTTGTTGCCGACGGCAAAGGCGGCCATACGTTCAATACCAATCTGGCCAGCCATAACCGTTCGGTTCAGGACTATTTAAAAGTACTTAAGGAAAAAAATGCGCAGTAACTATATCGTTATCGAAGGCCTGGAAGGGGCGGGGAAAACCACCGCACGCAATCTGGTCGTTGAGGCTCTGGAACAGTTGGGTATCCGCGATATGGTGTTTACCCGTGAGCCGGGCGGTACCATCCTGGCTGAAAAGCTGCGCAGTCTGGTGCTGGATATCCAGTCCACCGGCGATGAAGTGATTAATGACAAAGCTGAAGTGCTGATGTTTTACGCCGCCCGCGTACAGCTGGTGGAAACGGTGATTAAGCCTGCTCTGGCTCGCGGACAGTGGGTGATTGGCGATCGCCATGACCTGTCGACTCAGGCCTACCAGGGCGGAGGGCGCGGTATCGATCAGGGGATGCTGGCGACCCTACGCGATGCGGTACTCGGTGATTTTCGCCCTGATTTAACACTCTATCTTGACGTGACGCCGGAAGTTGGCCTTAAGCGCGCCCGCGCGCGAGGCGATCTGGATCGTATAGAGCAGGAGTCGATGAATTTCTTCAATCGTACCCGCGCGCGCTACCTTGAACTGGCGGCTCAGGATCCGACTATCCGCACGGTGGATGCGACGCAGCCTCTGGAAGCGGTTGAGCGCGACATTCGCGCCGTTATCACTCAATGGGTTGCGGAGCAACGCGCATGAAATGGTATCCGTGGTTACGCCCGTCCTTCGAGCAGCTAGTGGCTGGCTATCAGGCAGGACGGGGTCACCATGCGTTATTACTCCAGGCATTACCGGGGATGGGGGGCGATGCGCTTATCTACGCGTTATGCCGTTTCCTGATGTGCCGCCAGCCGGAAGGGCATAAAAGCTGTGGCCATTGTCATAGCTGCCAGCTTATGCAGGCGGGGACCCATCCTGATTACTACACTCTGGTTCCGGAGAAGGGCAAGAGCGCGCTAGGCATTGATGCGGTGCGCGGCATCACTGAAAAACTCTATGAGCGCGCGCGTCTCGGCGGTGCGAAGGTGGTGTGGATCAACGATGCGACGTTGTTAACCGATGCCGCCGCCAATGCTTTGCTGAAGACGCTGGAAGAGCCGCCGGAAAATACCTGGTTTTTCCTGGCCTGCCCGGAGCCGGCGCGTCTGCTCGCCACCTTGCGCAGCCGGTGCTTCTCATATCACCTTACTCCGCCTTCTGAAGCTTGGGCGTTAGGGTGGTTAGCGCGTGAAGTGACAATGTCACAAGAAGCTTTATTGGCCGCGTTGCGCCTCAGCGCTAACGCACCCGCGGCAGCGCTGGAGTTACTGCAAGAGGCTAACTGGGCTCCGCGACAACAGCTTTGCCAGGCGTTAGCCAGCGCGTTAACCAGCGGTGACTGGCTGTCATTATTGCCGGTTCTGAATCACGAACAGGCCCCGGTGCGTCTGCACTGGCTGGCATCGCTGTTGCTGGATGCGCAGAAGCGGCAACAGGGGATTACGCTTCTGAGTAATCCAGATGCCTGGACGCTGGTTAACCAACTGGCGCAAACACTTTCGGGCCCGCGTCTTGAAGCTATCACGCGCGATGTTAGCGCCTGTCGCGAGCAGTTGCTGAGCGTGGTCGGCGTCAACCGCGAACTACTACTCACCGAGCGCCTCCTGCGCTGGGAACATTACCTGCAACCCGGGGCGGTTCTGCCCGTCTCACATCTCTGAGAATAAGAACATGTTTTTAGTCGATTCCCACTGCCATCTTGATGGCCTGGATTATCAAACGCTGCATAAAGATGTCGATGATGTGCTGGCGAAAGCCGCCGCGCGTGATGTTAAGTTTTGCCTGGCAGTCGCCACCACGCTGCCGGGATATCGCGGGATGCGCGAGTTAGTCGGCCAGCGAGAAAATGTCGTCTTTTCCTGCGGTGTTCATCCATTGAACCAGGATGAAGCGTATGACTTCGAAGAGCTGCGTTCGCTGGCTGCGGAAGAGGGCGTAGTGGCGATGGGGGAAACCGGGCTCGATTATTTTTATACCCCGGAAACGAAACTCCGCCAGCAGGAGTCTTTCCGCCAGCATATCCGCATTGGCCGCGAATTGAATAAGCCGGTGATTGTGCATACCCGCGATGCGCGCGCCGATACGCTGGCGATTTTACAGGAAGAAAAGGTGACGGATTGCGGTGGCGTACTACACTGTTTCACTGAGGACAGGGAGACAGCGGGTAAATTGCTGGACATGGGGTTTTATATTTCGTTTTCCGGTATCGTCACGTTCCGTAACGCGGAGCAGCTACGGGATGCCGCGCGCTATGTTCCGCTCGATCGCTTGCTGGTAGAGACCGATTCGCCTTATCTGGCGCCGGTACCACATCGTGGTAAAGAGAACCAGCCGGCGATGGTGCGCGATGTCGCTGAATACATGGCGGTGCTGAAGGGCGTGTCGCTGGAGCAGCTCGCGCAACAAACCACCGATAATTTTGCCAGCTTGTTCCACATCGACCCTGCCAGACTGCAACCTGCCTGATCTTTCTATTATTTTAAGGCTCGTAATTAATAGTTAAAGCGAGTAAAGTTCACCGCCGCGACAGAGGCGGTGAGCGCATTTTTGCAACATACAGATACACATTATGTAAATCAGTGTAAATTTTTATATGTTGACTGAATGAAACGTGATAGCCGTCAAACAATGTCCGCGTTAATTATTTTACTCTGTGTAATAAATAAAGGGCGCTTAGATGTCCTGTCCACGGCACGGTTCTCCCCCCGGGCCAATGCGTGAAAGCGTAAAAAAGTACCAAATACTCAGGAGCACTCTCAATTATGTTTAAGAATGCATTTGCTAACCTGCAGAAGGTCGGTAAATCGCTGATGCTGCCAGTATCCGTACTGCCTATTGCAGGTATCCTGCTGGGCGTCGGTTCTGCCAACTTCAGCTGGCTGCCAGCCGTGGTCTCCCACGTCATGGCGGAAGCAGGCGGTTCAGTTTTCGCCAATATGCCGCTGATCTTCGCAATCGGTGTTGCGCTTGGCTTCACCAATAACGACGGTGTATCCGCACTGGCTGCAGTCGTAGCTTACGGCATCATGGTGAAAACCATGGCGGTAGTCGCGCCGCTGGTTCTGCATTTACCTGCTGAGGAAATCGCAGCCAAACACCTGGCTGATACCGGCGTGCTTGGCGGTATTATCTCCGGTGCGATTGCAGCCTACATGTTCAACCGCTTCTACCGTATCAAGCTGCCTGAATATCTGGGCTTCTTCGCGGGCAAGCGTTTTGTGCCGATTATCTCTGGTCTCGCCGCTATCTTCACCGGCGTGATCCTGTCCTTCATCTGGCCGCCGATTGGTTCCGCCATCCAGACCTTCTCTCAGTGGGCTGCTTACCAGAACCCGGTTGTGGCGTTCGGTATCTACGGTTTCATCGAGCGCTGCCTGGTACCGTTTGGTCTGCACCATATCTGGAACGTACCTTTCCAGATGCAAATTGGTGAATACACCAACGCTGCAGGTCAGGTGTTCCATGGCGACATCCCTCGTTACATGGCAGGCGACCCGACTGCTGGTAAACTGTCTGGCGGCTTCCTGTTCAAAATGTATGGCCTGCCGGCTGCAGCTATCGCGATTTGGCACTCTGCTAAACCAGAAAACCGTGCCAAAGTCGGCGGTATTATGATCTCCGCTGCGCTGACCTCGTTCCTGACCGGTATTACCGAGCCGATCGAGTTCTCCTTCATGTTCGTTGCGCCGATCCTGTATATCATCCACGCGATTCTTGCAGGCCTGGCATTCCCGATCTGTATCCTGTTGGGTATGCGTGACGGGACGTCGTTCTCTCACGGTCTGATCGACTTTATCGTTCTTTCCGGCAACAGCAGCAAGCTGTGGCTGTTCCCGATTGTCGGTATTTGCTATGCGATCGTGTACTACGTAGTCTTCCGTGTGCTGATTAAAGCGCTGAACCTGAAAACTCCAGGCCGTGAAGATGCAACTGAGGACAGCAAATCCGCTGCGACCAGTGAAATGGCGCCGGCGCTGATTGCCGCCTTCGGTGGTAAAGAGAACATCACAAACCTCGACGCATGTATTACTCGTCTGCGCGTAAGCGTGGCTGACGTAGCGAAAGTTGATCAGGCTGGCCTGAAAAAACTGGGTGCTGCTGGCGTAGTTGTTGCAGGTTCCGGCGTTCAGGCTATTTTCGGCACCAAGTCCGATAACCTGAAAACCGAGATGGATGAGTACATCCGCAATAGCTAAGACGTAGTGTGGGGAGACTAAGGCAGCCAAATGGCTGCCTTTTTTACATGTGGGCTAAGACAAATTCAGAAAACATTCATCCAGATACGCCGTATACTCGATTGTCACGTAATACGCTAAGGACCAGCCCCGACAATTTAAGGGATTAAAAATGAAGCGATTTTTACCTGTGGCTCTGGCCGCATTCCCTGCCGCCACTTTTCCATGTTTGTCCCTTGCAGACGCGCACTATCTCCGTGCGGAAGAGGTCATCAGCCATTATTATCAGCCGATTGACAATAAAGCAGCGCCGTGGCGCAAGAGTCGGGAAGATGCCGTTAGCGTCACCGATTACGCCTTGTGTTTTAACAAAATGGCTAACCAGCATCCGCAACAAACGCTGGTGGTGATGTGCCCGGATATGTCGCAAAGCACCTTTGATAACGAACCAGAACCGACCGATCTTTACGTGCTTGAAGAAAGCGAGCAGGGCATGCAGCTCGTGCTGGCCGAGCAAAACGTGGGTTATCGTTTCGAGGGCATTGTCCATATTGGTGCGGGCAAATGGGCTATACATGCCGCTAACAGCGCGATGAATCAGGGATATGGCCAGACTCACGATGTATTACTCCTGTTCGTAGGCAATAAATTTATTCCCATCGCCCAATGGACTTCGTGGCTGAGCAATGAGGGAGCGCTTGCGGCTAATGATGAGGGGATGGAAAAAATTAAAAATACCTTGTCTGTCGATACTTCACAGCCGGATGCTGAATTTTATCCCGTAGTGATTCACTCAACGGGGTTAAGCAATAATGAAAAAATCGATAAAACCTGGTCTTTTCAGTATGCAATGGATAAGGGCGAATATCGCATTGCTGAAAACCTGCAAGGCGGTTATTAATGAAAATTCTTATTACGCTGTTATGCATTGCCGCAAGCGTATCGGCTTTAGCGTCTGAGAGCAGTTTGACAAGAGAAATGCTGGCAATAGGCCTGGAAAAGGCGTTGTTGTGCCAGAAAAACGACGTCGCTATTGGCGCCGACGCTGTGCGTAACATCACCGGCATAACCGTACAAAAGAACGATGATCCCTTTTACAACCAGTTTCTTTACAGCTTCAAAGAACCTATAGCGGTAAACCAACTCGCGCTGTATAGCGTTCAACAGAACGTAGGGGAAGGCGGTGTCGTGTTACTGGCCGAGACAGCTGGCAAGGTGCAAAATTTTGCCGATCAATTGGCGGCCCATCCGCTTGCAGAAAATGAGGATGTGCTCGGCGTTAGCGGCGTGATGTTTCTGAAAACCGTAGCTGGAGCAGGCGCGGGAAATGAAACAGCGGTCAGTAAAATCGTTATCGGTCAGAATGCCGTACAGAAAGCACAGGGGCGGTTTTTTTACGGTTGTATCCAGGCCATGACGCTGTGAGAAGCCTGAAAATCATCAGTTAAACGCTCATTCCCTCAGCGGCTAAGTCTATAGTTGAATAAGAAAAACTGCATTCAGGTTGAAAGAGAGGGAGGAAGTCGCTCATACTCTTAGCTGATCCTGTGCATTCGTGTTTATCTGCAGAGGCAGGCCGGGGCACGGTATAAAACTAATAAGGAATCAGTCATGGCAGAAGAAACGATTTTCAGCAAAATCATTCGCCGGGAAATCCCGTCGGATATTGTGTATCAGGATGAACTGGTCACCGCTTTTCGCGATATCTCTCCGCAGGCGCCGACCCATATTCTGATTATCCCGAATATCCTGATTCCAACCGTAAATGACGTCACCGCCGAACACGAACAGGCGCTAGGCCGAATGATGACCGTCGCGGCGAAGATTGCCCGTGATGAAGGTCTGGCTGACGACGGCTACCGCCTGATCGTCAATTGTAACCGCCACGGCGGGCAGGAAGTTTACCATATTCATATGCACCTGTTGGGCGGGCGTCCGTTGGGCCCGATGCTGGCGCATAAAGGCTAAATCGATGCGTGCTGCTTATTCAGGCGTCCTGGTTCTGGCGGCGCTGTTGGCCGGATGTAGCTCGCACCCGGAAATTCCGGTTGGCGAGCAGCAGACGTTGGTGATGGAATCCAGCGTTCTGGCGGCTGGCATCAGCGCCGATCCGCCGTCGGTGACCGCTTCGGAAATTCAGGCCACCGCTACCTCAAGATTATTTAATGAACGGCAAGAGCCCATTACCGTGCACTACCGTTTTTTCTGGTATGACGCCCATGGGCTTGAGATGCATCCGCTGGACCCTGCGCGTAGCGTGACGGTTCCAGCCCGCTCGTCCGTCGTGCTCTACGGCAGTGCCAATATTCTCGGGGCGCACAAAGCCCGCCTTTATCTTTATCTCTAAGAGGTCATCATAATGATTAAAATGTGTCGCTATGCGTTAATCACAGCACTGGCGATATTCCTGGCAGGCTGTGTGGGGCAACGTAATGAACCTGCGCCGGTCGAGGAGGCGAAGCCGAAGCCGGAACAACCTGCGCAGCCGCAGCCGACGGTGCCTGCCGTGCCGACGGTGCCAACGCAGCCGGGGCCGATCGAACACGGCGGCGAACAGCCATCGCAGCCGTCACAGCCTGCGCCGCGCGTTCGTCACTACAACTGGGACGCCGCCGTACAACCAATGGTCGGCCAGATGCTGCAGGCCGGCGGAGTGAACGCTGGCAGCATTCTGTTGGTGGATAGCGTCAATAACCGTACCAACGGATCGCTGAACGCGGCCGAAGCGACCTCCGCGCTGCGCAACGCGCTGGCGGGCAACGGCAAGTTTACGCTGGTATCGACTCAGCAGCTTGCGGTGGCTAAACAACAGCTGGGCCTGTCGCCGCAGGATAGCCTCGGCAGCCGCAGCAAAGCGATGGGGATTGCGCGCACCGTTGGCGCACAGTACGTACTGTATTCCAACGCCACCGGCAACGTGAATGCGCCGGAGCTGAAAATGCAGCTGATGCTGGTGCAGTCCGGCGAGATTATCTGGTCAGGCAAAGGTGCGGTTCAGCAACAATAAGCTTACGCGCGACGAGCTCTTGTCGCGCTTCTTTCCTCGCTATTCACCTGTCGCCGCCTTGACTGAAAACGGTCTTAGCGGCGGCAGCTGCGTTATCAGCGATGGCGTCCGTCGGCTGGTGTTGCGCCAGCCTCACGATCCGCTGGCGCCGCTCAGCCATTTTCTGCGCCAGTACCGCGCGCTTCAGCACCTTCCGGCGTCGCTTTCGCCGGCGGCGGTGTTCTTTTCGCCACGCTGGATGGTGGTGGAGTATTGCGCAGGAGAAGTGAAAAGCGCGCTGCCGGAGTGCCCTTCGCTTGCCGGGTTATTGTATCATCTGCACCAACAGCCGCGTTTTGGCTGGCGCATCGAGCTGGCGCCGCTGCTTGAGTTGTACTGGCAGCAGTGCGATCCGACCAGGCGCACCGTTTTCTGGCTGCGCTGGCATAAACGGTTATTGCGCCAGCGTGAACCGCGGCCGTTGCGTTTAGCGCCTCTGCATATGGACGTCCACGCTGGTAATATTATTCATAGCCGCGACGGTCTGCGCTTGATTGACTGGGAGTATGCGGGAGACGGCGATATCGCGCTTGAACTGGCGGCGGTATGGTGCGATGCCCATACGCGTTGCCAGCTGCTCAATGAGTATTCGCGCTTTGCCCGAATTGATAAGCAGCAACTGCGGCGGCAAATACAGCGTTGGCGGCCGTGGGTCCTTATATTGATGGCGGGCTGGTATGAGCGGCGCTGGCAGCAGAGCGGCGACCGGCAATTTATTGCACTGGCGGATGCGACATGGCGTCAGTTAAAAACAGAAAATAAAGGATAAGAGAGGTCTGTGTGGGTCCGGTAATGTTGGATGTCGAAGGTTTTGAACTGGATGCGGAAGAGCGTGAGATTCTGGCTCATCCTTTGGTCGGCGGCTTAATTTTGTTTACCCGCAACTACCACGATTCGGCGCAGTTGCGCGAACTGGTACGCCAAATCCGCGAGGCCTCGCGTAATCATCTCGTGGTGGCGGTGGATCAGGAAGGTGGGCGTGTGCAGCGCTTTCGCGAAGGTTTTACCCGTCTGCCGGCCGCGCAGTCTTTTGCCGCGCTGCTGGGGGTGGAAGAGGGCGGTAAGCTCGCCGCAGAAGCCGGTTGGCTGATGGCCAGCGAAATGATTGCCATGGATATTGATATCAGCTTCGCGCCGGTGCTGGATGTGGGGCACATCAGCGCTGCGATCGGCGAACGCTCATGGCATGAAGACCCGCAAAAGGCGCTGGTGATGGCGCGTCATTTCATTGACGGTATGCATGCCGCCGGTATGAAAACCACCGGTAAACACTTCCCGGGCCACGGCGCGGTGACGGCGGATTCACACAAAGAGACACCGTTTGATCCGCGTCCGGCAGCGGAAATCCGTGCTAAAGATATGGCGGTGTTCAAGAGCCTGATCGATGAACAACGCCTGGATGCGATTATGCCGGCGCATGTGATTTACTCTGACATCGATCCGCGCCCGGCGAGTGGTTCAGAATACTGGCTGAAAACGGTGCTGCGCGGCGAGCTGGGTTTTGATGGCGTCATCTTCTCAGACGACCTGTCGATGGAAGGGGCGGCGATCATGGGCAGCTATGCTGAACGTGGGCAGGCATCGCTCGATGCCGGTTGCGATATGATCCTGGTCTGCAATAATCGTAAAGGCGCGGTGAGCGTATTGGATAACCTGTCCCCGATCAAAGCAGAGCGTGTTACAAAATTGTATCATAAAGGTTCATTTACCCGTCAGGAACTACGAGATTCCGCCCGTTGGCAAACGGTCAGCGCACAGCTGGAACAGCTCCATGCGCGCTGGCAAGAAGCGAAGTCTGCGTAATTAACCTGAAGGGCGTTGTTGTCTGGTGAGGATACGATGATTATCTATTTACACGGTTTTGACTCTAACAGCCCCGGTAACCATGAAAAGGTGCTGCAGCTGCAGTTTATCGACCCTGACGTGCGGTTGATTAGCTACAGTACGCTCCATCCAAAACATGATATGCAGCATTTGTTGAAGGAAGTCGACAAAATGCTGCAGCTCACTGCCGACGATCGGCCGCTGATATGCGGCGTCGGGTTAGGCGGTTACTGGGCGGAAAGGATCGGTTTCCTCTGCGATATTCGGCAGGCCGTGTTCAACCCGAACCTGTTCCCCTACGAGAACATGGAAGGGAAAATCGACAGGCCGGAAGAGTATCAGGATATCGCCACCAAGTGCGTGAACAACTTCCGCGAAAAAAATCGCGACCGCTGCCTGGTGATGCTATCACGTCATGATGAGGCGCTTGATAGCCAACGTTCGGCTGAAGTGCTGCATCATTATTACGAAATCATCTGGGATGAAGAACAGACGCACAAATTTAAAAGTCTTTCACCGCATCTGCAGCGAATAAAGGCTTTTAAGACCCTCGGCTAATCTTGTTTTCACTTACTCAGCCCGCCGCGTGCAAACGCCGCGGGCTTTTTCTTGTCCATAATTGACGTTGTTCGTTTAAAAAATATGCGGTAAAACTTGATGCACATCAATTTTGGTATGACCAATGTTCCGTTCATGCTATTCTCGGTCCTGCTGAATGGTTTCATTGCTGCAACTTATTGTTAACTAAGAGTTATTTGGATAACTTTTAATTAACAATTGGTTAATACTTTTAGGGGGTCTTGTGACTACGCCATTGAAAAGAATCGTTATTGTAGGTGGTGGTGCTGGCGGACTGGAACTGGCTACTCAGTTGGGTAGAAAGCTGGGCCGCAACAAAAAAGCGAAAATTACGCTGGTGGATCGCAACCATAGCCACCTGTGGAAGCCGCTACTGCATGAAGTGGCGACCGGTTCTCTGGATGAGGGCGTTGATGCGCTGAGCTACCTGGCGCATGCGCGTAACCACGGTTTCCAGTTCCAGTTAGGCTCGGTGGTGGATATCAATCGCGAAGGAAAGACCATTACTCTCGCGGAACTGCGCAACGAGAAAGGCGAGCTGTTGGTTGCCGAGCGTAAGCTGCCGTACGACACGCTGGTGATGGCGCTGGGTAGTACCTCCAATGACTTTAACACGCCAGGGGTGAAGGAAAACTGCATTTTCCTTGATAACCCGCACCAGGCGCGCCGTTTCCATCAGGAAATGCTTAACCTGTTCCTCAAGTATTCTGCAAACCTCGGCGCCAACGGTAAGGTCAATATCGCCATCGTCGGCGGCGGAGCCACCGGGGTTGAGCTGTCCGCCGAGCTACATAATGCGGTGAAACAGCTGCATAGCTACGGGTACAAAGGGTTGACCAACGAAGCGCTGAACGTGACGCTGGTCGAAGCCGGCGAACGTATTCTTCCGGCGCTGCCGCCGCGCATTTCCGGCGCCGCGCACAATGAACTGACTAAGCTTGGCGTACGTGTCCTGACGCAGACCATGGTGACCAGCGCAGACGTTAACGGCCTGCACACTAAAGATGGTCAATTTATTGATGCCGACCTGATGGTGTGGGCGGCGGGCATCAAAGCGCCTGATTTTATGAAAGAGATTGGCGGCCTGGAGACCAACCGCATTAACCAACTGGTGGTGGAGCCGACGCTGCAGACAACGCGTGATCCGGATATCTACGCTATCGGCGACTGCGCCTCATGCGCTCGTCCGGAAGGCGGCTTTGTACCTCCACGCGCCCAGGCGGCGCACCAGATGGCGACCTGCGCGTTGAATAACATTCTGGCGCAGATGAAAGGTAAAGCGCTGAAACCGTATGTCTATAAAGATCACGGTTCACTGGTCTCCCTGTCGAACTACTCCACCGTTGGCAGCCTGATGGGTAATCTGATGCGCGGCTCGATGATGGTTGAAGGGCGAATTGCGCGCTTCGTGTATATCTCGCTGTACCGCATGCATCAGATTGCGTTACACGGCTATTTCAAAACCGGCCTGATGATGCTGGTGGGGCGTATTAACCGTATCATTCGTCCGCGTCTCAAGCTGCACTAAGCTGTCAGCAAGCTGGATAGCGCCATCGCGGCGCTATCCTGAAAACACAGCATATCCTTCTGCCAGAATCGCTAATTTCTGTTAGGAATCCTCTGAATCCCCTTGATTTGCCGTAGGTTCCCGCATTTTTCATCCGCTTTCTGATTTGCATCCCCCCTGAGCAGAACGCAGAATTGCTAGTAACAGCAATGAAGGAGGAATTCCCGTGAATAAATCAATGTTGGCGGGTATTGGGATTGGCGTTGCCGCCGCGTTGGGCGTCGCCGCCGTTGCCGGTCTCAATGTATTAGATCGTGGCCCGCAATATGCGCAAGTGGTGTCCAGTACGCCGATAAAAGAAAGCATAAAAACGCCGCGTCAGGAGTGCCGTAACGTGACCGTTACCCATCGTCGTCCGGTGCAGGATGAAAACCGTATTGCCGGTTCCGTTCTCGGCGCGGTTGCTGGCGGTGTGATTGGCCACCAGTTTGGCGGCGGGCGAGGGCGTGATGTCGCTACCGTCGTTGGCGCGCTGGGCGGCGGCTATGCCGGTAACCAAATTCAGGGTTCGATGCAGGAAAACGATACCTATACCACCACCCAGCAGCGGTGTAAGACGGTCTACGACAAGTCGGAAAAAATGCTCGGTTATGATGTCACCTATAAAATCGGTGACCAGCAGGGCAAGATTCGTATGGACCACCAGCCGGGAGCGCAAATCCCGCTGGACAGCAACGGTCAGCTGATTCTGAATAACAAAGCGTAAAACAGCAGTTTTAAGCTATTAGCCCCTCAATCACTCAGGGTGAGGGGCTTTTTTTATCAGAACGTTAACGCGTAGTTCAGGCCGAAGGTCCGGCCACGGCCTTTGTATTCGTACAGCCCGGCGCTGCCATAGGTTGGACTATACAATAGCGGCGCGCGCTGTCCCCAGATGGTGACGTAATCCTCGTTCAGCAAGTTTTCGATGCTAAAGGTCAGTTTGCCCACCGGGAGCAGATAGCTACCGATAAAATCGACGGTGTTGTACCCATCAAGCTTATTCCCACTGGCGTCGCTTAAATCAAATACCTGCTGGCTTTGCACGCGCAGAGACCACGGGTCCGGCGCCCAACCGACCCAGGCGGTGGCTTTCGACGGCGAGGCCAGGGTGACGTCCCATTTCTGCCAACTGCCATCGGTTTTAACTTGCGATTTCAGTACGTTGAAGTTAGCACCCAGACTCCAGTCGCTATCAGGCACGAAGTAGTCCACCGCGCCTTCCACGCCGTAAATGCGTCGTTTATCCGATTGCACATCAATGGTCATATCGCTGCGGTTAACCACGATGGTTTTGTCTGATGTCGAGTAATAAGCGGCAAGCTGGGTGCGCAGGTTGTCGCCGGTGTAACGCCAGCCCAGCTCCCAGGAGTTAACTTTGATCCCCTGTAGCGGCGAGTCGCCGACGTTAACGCTCGAAACCAGCGGCAGATGGCCGTTGACCGCGGCGCCGTAGCTGCCGATACCGTAATATTTGCCCGGATCCGGCAGTTCGACGCCCTGAGAGAAGTTAAACCAGGTCTGCTGGCGTTCGGTAATGTGGGCGACGATCCCGGCATTAAAGAGGAAGTTATCATAATCGGTCTTACCGCCAGGAATGGCATCCGCCGACTGATATTTGCCTTTAGCGACATCCTGCTGCTGCGCGTAGCCGACAAAATCATCGACGCGGTTTTCCGTCCATTGATAGCGCACGCCGCCGCTAAGGGTGAAGATGTCGTTCAGGTCATAGCTGGTTTGCAGGAACGGCGCGAGATTAGTGATGCTGTAGCCTGGATAGCGGCCGGTGGTGTAGGCTGACTGATTATTCAGGCCGCCGGAAGCCATTGCTTTATCCAGGTCGAAGAACATTTGGTTGGAGTTGAAGGTTTCATGGTCGGCATCAACGCCCCAGGTCAGATCCCATCCCGTCAGCGGTTGGCTGTTGAAGGTGATCTTAGCGCCGTACTGATCGGTATCCTGCTGTGAAGCGGAAAAACTGCTGATTTGCCCTTTGCTCAGGGCCGGGAAGGGGTAGAAGGTCAGTGATTCGTCGCGGTAATAAATCTGGCTGACCAGATTCTGGCCGAAGAAGTCGGCGTCGGAGTATTGCAGACTGATCAAATGACGCTCGGTACCAGGCACGCGATCGGAGTTAAGCCCGTTAGAGGTCCAGGCTTTACTTTCGCCAAGTACCGCAGACATATCTTTGCCCAAATTCAGACCATAATCATCGCCCTGGCTTTTATAGTACTGCGTGACAAGCTGGAGCTGGCGCTGGTCATCGATTTCGATGGTTCCGGTACCCATCACGTCGAGTCGGTCCGAATGCTGTAAGCCGGTTTGCGTATTATCGAGGATCAGCGCGTCATTGTTGCCGTCATACCAGCCGCCGAAGCGCTGATAGGCCACCGACAGACGGCCGGAAGCATGATCGGTACCCCCGCTGACGGCCGCCGCTACTCGCTCATCATGATCGTTGCTATTGGCAAAGCCGGTTTTACCACCCAGCTCCAGATCCACCTGGCGTTCCTGCTGGCCTTTTTTCGTGACGATATTAATCAGACCGCCGGTACTGCCGCCGCCGTATAACGACGTGGCGCCGGAAATAACTTCAATATGTTCGATGTTAAACGGATCGATGGCATCAAGCTGGCGGCTATCGGTACGCGATGAATTGAGACGCACGCCGTCGATGAGCACGACGATGGCGCGTCCGCGCATGTTCATGCCGTAGTTGGTACGCCCCTGGCTGCTGACATCTATCCCGGGGATCAGCTGCGCGAGGACATCTTTAAACTCTTTGCCACCCTGAACCTGTTGCTCAATCTCCTGGCCTTCAATCACCCAGGTGGTTTGCGCCATCTCGGCGACGGTACGGTGGTTACGGTTGGCGCTGACGATAATATCGTCTTCATCGGCGGCCTGCGCGGTAAAGGCTGGCAGAGCGGTGGCCAGCAGCAGAGGATTGAGCAGCCAGAGGCGCTTGTTCATTCGCATTCCTTGATATGAGTTAGTCATTACTGTTGTTATTTTTTTCAGCCACAGGCGCGGCTGTTACAGCGTGAAACATATAGAAAGACAAATGCGAATTTTGCACATATTGATTATCGTTATCAATATCATTTACAACAAATCAACATAATGAAAATATTGAGAAAAGTAAGGGTATTCAGCAGATGGGGAAAAAACCGGCGAGCGGACGGCCGCCGGTAGGGGATCAAGGTTGCAGGATTTGCGGCCACAGGCGCAGCGTCGTGTCACTAATCTGTTTCAGGGTGGCAAAATCAGCGCCTTCGCGCGCACTGATCGACATTCCTTGCAGCATGCAGTTTAAAAACTGCGCCAGCTGCAAGACATTGCCCTGCGCAGGGAGTTCGCCGCGTTGCTGACGCTGCTGTAAAAATTGCGTCAACGTTTGTTCCTGCACCGCGTGCCGCGACTTAATGGTGTTGGCGATATCGGTTGAAGAGGCGGCCAGCGCCGCGGAGGTGTTAATCATAAAACAGCCTGCCGGGGTATCTTTGCTGGTAAAGCAGGTGGCGACAGCGGTGAAATAGTCGCGCAGCGCCTGATCGACGGTTTTGTGGTCATCGAATAGCAGGGCTTCGTGTTTGGCGGCGAAGCGGGAAATGTAGCGATCCAGCACCGCGCGGAATAAGCCTTCTTTGTTCACGAACTCGGCGTATAGCGTCGGGGCTTTCGCACCGGTCGCTTCGACGAGATCGGCCAGCGAAGTTGCTTCATAGCCGTGCTGCCAGAAAAGTGTCATGGCCTTGTCCAGCGCCGCGTCCCTGTCGAACACTTTAGGTCGGCCACGGCTTTTTTTTGCGCAACTTTGAACGTCAGTTGTCATGATGCCGTTGTACCTATGTTGGGTTGTTGAACGGCCATTATAAAAATAAACGCGTCACGCTACCAGCGGCAGAAGTCCAAAAATAAATAATTCATATATGTATGAAAATTAAGCATTTTATAAATAGTTAAATGATCGTTATAAAAATGAGTTGACCTGTGACATGGATCACATTATCATTTACCTATCGATCGTTAAGTTAATTCTTGCGACCCTACTATAAAAATCATCTGCATAGGTATAATAATCATGAAAAACGTCCAAAAACTGGCACTTGCTGCCGTACTGAGCTCACTCTCATTCGCAAGTTTCGCCGCTGTTGAGGTGCAATCCACCCCAGCAGGTCAACATAAAATCGGTACCGTTTCCGCATCCGCCGGCACCAATCTGGGTTCGCTTGAAGAGCAGCTGGCGCAGAAAGCCGACGAGATGGGGGCGACCTCTTACCGTATTACCTCGGTAACCGGTCCTAATACCCTGCACGGTACCGCAGTTATCTATAAATAAATGTTGTAACCCCTGTCATGCCACTGACAAAACGCGTTCCTGACCCCCTTCAGCAGAACGCGTGTAGTAAGCAGTAAAAGTCGTTCCCTTTGTTATGCCACTCTCGCGACGCGGTCCACACCCCTTCATGGGACCGCGCCCCGCGAAACCTCGTCAGCGAAGCTGGCTATTGCCACAAAAAAACCCGCCGTGCCTGGCGGGTTTTTTACATTCTACCATCCGGAAATGCACTACATGGCTTGCTCAGCGGGAAGCTGATGGCGGGTCACATCGACCGGCATTCCGGAGCGCAGCTCCATCGCGTATTCCATCACCTGCTGATTGGTCTGCGGTGCCTGTTTAAAGTTCTTCATGCCGGCATTCAGGACGATTGGCAGCGTCTGCGGATCGTCATTGATATGTTCGGACAGCGGCTGGTGGACTTCCACCAGACGGGTACCGTTTGGCTCTACCGAAACTTTGATAGGTTCGTTGATGATATTCACCCTGGTGCCCGGCGTGATTTTGTTATACAGAGACTTTATATCAGCATCGCGCAGGCGGATACAGCCTGAACTGACGCGCATCCCGATACCAAAATCGGCGTTGGTGCCGTGCAGTAGATAGACGCCGCCATAGGCCGCGAGACGAATCGCGTGATGTCCCATCGGGTTATTCGGCCCGGCAGGGACTACGGCCGGCAAATCGATCCCCATCGCTTTATATCGCGCGCGGATGTTGGCGGTTGGTGTCCAGGTGGGGTTGGCGCGCTTATCGGAAACGGTAGTGACCATCGTCGGGGTCAGGGTATCGCCGCCAAGCTGGCCGATACCGATCGGATAAACGGTCACGCTATTCTGTCCAGGCGGATAGTAGTACAGGCGCAGCTCGGCGATATTGAGCACCAGACCTTCACGGGGGGCGTCAGGCAGCAGCGTCTGCAGCGGGATGGTCAGCACGCTCCCGGCGCGCGGCACATAAGGATCGACCCCGGGATTAGCCTGCAGCAGCGCGAGAAAACCAACGTTGTATTTTTTGGCAATCGCTTCCAGCGATCCGCCATTATCCTGCACTACATGAAACTGATTCTGCCCGACCAGACGGCTACCGCTCGGCGGTAACGGCCAGGTATTGGCGCGGGCGGGAAGGGCCAGCGTCGCCGCGAGAGCGAATGCCGTAAGCCAGGTTGAAACACGCGAGATATTTATCATTACCATAATTCCACAATAAGCAAATGGTTATTTTTATAAGATAATCAATGTCAATTATGGCGCGGGAGAGTGTTGGGAAATCCAGGTGGATTGCAAAATGTTTGTAAAGTTTGCTAACTGTGACAGGTAAAGAGATGCGGTCCTGACAACCGCATCTCTTTTTTATCAAGCGGTGGCGTTTTCTTCCAGCTGACGCATAAACTGGCGTACCCAGTCCATACGTGTTTTACGCTCATCCAGCTCCTGGAAGAATTTAAGACGAGTTGGCCCATCCAGCCGGTAATGCTGCGGCTGCTTCTGCAGCAGACCGATAAGCCAGACCGGGTTCACGTTATTTTTCTCGTTAAACTCGATCACGCCGCCTTTTTCATTGCACTCCAGCTTACGGATCCCCAGTTTTTGCGCCTGCTGGCGTAGGCGCGTGATATCCAGCAAATTACGTGCCGCATCCGGCAATGTACCAAAGCGATCGATCAGCTCGACTTTGATCTCATCGAGATCGTGTTCGTTTTTGGTGCTGGCGATACGCTTATAGAACGACAGACGGGTGTTCACGTCGGGAATAAAATCATCCGGCAGCAGCGCCGGCATGCGCAGCTCCACTTCCGTCTGCTGGCTGGTAAGGTCTTCCAGTGACGGCTCGCGACCCTCTTTCAGCGCATCGACGGCGTTCTCCAGCAGCTCCATATACAGTGAGAAGCCGATAGTTTCCATCTGTCCGCTCTGGCCTTCTCCCAGCAGTTCGCCAGCACCGCGAATTTCAAGATCGTGGGTCGCGAGGGCAAAGCCGGCGCCAAGGTCTTCCAGCGAAGCGATAGCTTCCAGGCGTTTCTGCGCGTCGGTAGTCATGGCTTTCGGATGCGGGGTGAGCAGCCAGGCGTAGGCCTGATGGTGCGAACGGCCCACGCGGCCGCGCAACTGGTGCAGCTGGGCAAGGCCGAAGTGATCGGCGCGCTCAATGATGATGGTATTGGCGGTCGGGATATCGATGCCGGTTTCAATGATCGTCGTGCAGACCAGCACGTTAAAACGCTGGTGATGGAAATCATTCATCACCCGTTCCAGTTCGCGTTCGCGCATCTGGCCGTGACCGATGGCAATTCGCGCTTCCGGTACCAGTTCAGCCAGACGATCCGCCGCTTTCTGAATATTTTCAACATCGTTATACAGATAGTAAACCTGACCGCCGCGCAGGACTTCACGCAGGATCGCCTCGCGAACCACCAGCGCGTCATATTCGCGGACAAAGGTTTTTACCGCCAGACGGCGAGCTGGCGGGGTGGCGATAATGGACAGATCGCGCATTCCGCTCATCGCCATATTCAGCGTACGCGGAATAGGCGTGGCGGTCAGCGTCAGGATATCGACGTCCGCGCGCATTGCCTTAATGCGTTCTTTATGGCGCACCCCGAAGCGGTGCTCTTCATCGACGATTAATAACCCCAGGTCGCGCAGCTTGACTTCATTTTGCAGCAGCTTATGTGTGCCGATCAGAATATCGATTTTACCTTCTGCCGCCTGTTCGAGGATCTGCGCCTGCTCTTTGGCGCTGCGGAAACGCGATAGCATCTCAATGCGTACCGGCCAGTTGGCGAAGCGGTCGCGGAAGTTATCGTAGTGCTGCTGGGCGAGCAGGGTGGTCGGCACCAGCACGGCCACCTGTTTGTGGTTTTCGACGGCGAGGAAGGCGGCGCGCATCGCCACTTCGGTTTTCCCGAAGCCAACGTCGCCGCAGACCAGGCGGTCCATTGCCAGCGGCTGGCACATATCGCTGAGAACGGCGTTGATTGCCTGCGCCTGATCCGGCGTGGTTTCGAACGGGAAACCGTCGCAGAATAATTGATACTGCTCGCGGTCATGCTTAAAGGCGAAGCCTTCTTTGGCCGCGCGCTGGGCGTAGATATCCAGCAGTTCGGCGGCGACGTCGCGCACTTTCTCCGCCGCTTTTTGCCTTGCCCGCGCCCAGGCATCGCCGCCCAGTTTGTGTAGCGGCGCATTTTCTTCCGCGCCGCCGGCGTAGCGGCTGATCAGATGTAGCGATGATACCGGCACATACAGTTTGGCGTCGTTGGCGTAGGTCAGCATCAGATATTCGCCTTTGATGCCCCCGGCTTCGAGGGTGGTCATCCCCGCATAACGACCCACCCCATGTTCAAGGTGCACCACCGGCTGTCCGATATGCAGTTCCGCCAGGTTGCGAATGAGCGTATCGGGGTTAATGGTACGGCGGGAATCCTGACGACGGCGGGCGACGCGTTCGCCCAGCAGATCGCTTTCGCAAATCAGCGCCAGATTAGCCTGGCTGTCGATAAATCCGTGCTCGGCGGCGCCGATCATCAGGAAGCGACCATTTCCGCTGGCTTCCTGCAGGCGCAATATATGTTTTGGCGCAACTTTGATGCGCGCCAGCATCTCGCCCAGCGCCTCGCGGCGGCCTTCGCTTTCAACGGAGAAAATCACCGGGCCGCTGAAGGATTCAAGGAAGCGACGCAGATTGTCCAGCGGCGCTTTATTCTGCGCCTGAATCGCCAGCTCGGGCAGGGGTTGATAGCCGAGATTAGTATGAGCGGCTTTCTCCGCCAGACGCTCGGTTTTTAACTGGACCCGCGGCCATTTTTTCAGCTCGCTAAAAAGTTCGTCGCTGCGCAGCCACAGTTGTTCCGGCGGTAGCAGCGGGCGCATCGGATCGACGCCGCGGTTTTCAAAGCGGGCGCGGGTTTCATTCTGGAAACGCTCGGCGCTGTGCTCCAGATCGCCGGTATTCACAATCAGCGTACTGGAGGGGAAATAGCTAAACAGCGGCGGCAGCGGCTCGTTGAAGAACAGCGGTTGCCAGTATTCGATCCCGGCAGGCAGGGTACCTTTGCTTACCTGCTGGTAGATATGTTCCGGATCGCGCTTCACGTCAAAGCGATCGCGCCACTGGCTGCGGAACAGTTCGATCGCCGCCTGGTCGGTCGGGAACTCATGCGCCGGCAGCAAATTGATGGCCTCAACTTCTTCCAGAGTACGCTGGCTATCAACATCGAATAACCGCAGGCTGTCTATTTCGTCATCGAAGAAATCGAGGCGATAGGGCTGCTCGCTGCCCATCGGGAAGAGGTCGAGCAGGGCGCCGCGGGTCGCGTATTCGCCGTGTTCCATTACCTGATCGACATGGCGGTAACCGGCGCTGTCCAACTGAGTGCGTAGCGCATCGCGCGACAGACGCTGCCCTTTTTTCATTACCAGCGCGTGACCGTGCAGATAATTATGCGGGCAGACCTTCTGCATCAGAGTGCTGACCGGAACGATAAGCACGCCGCGCTGCATGGTCGGCAACTGGTATAAAGTCGCAAGGCGCGAAGAGATAATATCCTGATGTGGCGAAAAGCTATCGTAGGGCAGGGTTTCCCAGTCAGCGAGGCCGATCACCATGCTATCGGTAAATTGCCTGATTTCATCATTCAAACGCAGGGCGTTTTGCATGTCGGGCGCCACCAGCACCACCGGGCCATGATGGCGTTCGGCCATTTCGGCTACCAGCGTGGCGCAGGCGGCGCCGGTGAGTTCGCCAAGCTGGCGCTGATCGCCGGCTTTGACCGGCAGAGTATAGCGATATTGTTCAGGCATAACGGTTGTCAGGATCCCTTAGCGCCTATCCCATCAGGCGATTGTGTGTACTGTTTGGCCGCAGTCGGCCAACTCGCTCTTCGATGTAGGGGCAAATTGCTGATATTCAATGTCTCTGATTATCCGCAATTGGTCTGATTTCGCCAACCCGAATGGCCTTCTACGCCATGTTTTCTACAGCGCGTGGCGATTGATAAATATATACACTCTAAATTAACTTTCTGATTTAAAACTATTATTTTGTTATTTTGGCGAAAAAATCTACCGTATCAGCGATTTACGCGTTGGGCTATGCCATATATACTCGAACATCGGCTATCAGCAACCAGATGGATTACATGTACCAACCTGCCGCACTATTTATCGGCCTTCGCTACATGCGCGGGCGCGCAGCCGACCGCTTCGGCCGTTTCGTCTCCTGGCTTTCGACCATCGGCATTACGCTTGGCGTGATGGCGCTGGTGACCGTCCTGTCGGTGATGAACGGTTTTGAGCGCGAGCTGCAAAACAACATCCTGGGGCTGATGCCGCAGGCTATCATTAGCGCCCAGCAGGGCTCTATCAACCCGCAAAAAATGCCGGAAAGCGCCGTTAAGCTGCAGGGCGTGACGCGCGTCGCGCCGATCACCACCGGTGATGTGGTGCTGCAAAGCGCCCGCAGCGTCGCCGTCGGCGTGATGCTGGGTATCGACCCGGCGCAAAAAGATCCGCTGACGCCTTACCTGGTGAACGTTAAACAAACCGATCTACAGGCAGGCAAATATAACGTCATTCTCGGCGAACAGCTGGCGGGTCAGTTGGGGGTTAACCGCGGCGATAAAATTCGCGTGATGGTGCCTTCCGCCAGCCAGTTTACCCCGATGGGGCGCGTCCCGAGCCAGCGTCTGTTTAACGTCATCGGCACCTTCGCCGCCAACAGCGAAGTCGACGGCTATCAAATGCTGACCAATATCGATGATGCCTCTCGTCTGATGCGCTATCCACTGGGCAATATTACCGGCTGGCGTCTGTGGCTCAGCCAACCGCTGCAGGTTGATACCCTCAGCCAGCAGACGCTGCCTGAAGGCACCAAATGGCAGGACTGGCGCGAGCGTAAAGGCGAGCTGTTCCAGGCCGTGCGGATGGAAAAAAATATGATGGGGCTGCTGCTGAGCCTGATCGTCGCCGTTGCCGCTTTTAACATTATTACCTCGCTTGGCATGATGGTGATGGAGAAGCAGGGCGAGGTGGCTATTCTGCAGACCCAGGGGCTGACGCCGCGGCAGATCATGGCCGTCTTTATGGTACAGGGCGCCAGCGCCGGGATAGTGGGCGCGCTGCTTGGCGCGCTGCTCGGCGTGCTGTTGGCCAGCCAGCTGAATAATTTAATGCCGATTATCGGCGCGTTTTTGGACGGCGCGGCCCTGCCGGTGGCGATTGAGCCGCTGCAGGTGATTATTATCGCTCTGGTGGCGATGGCGCTGGCCCTGCTGTCTACGTTGTATCCTTCCTGGCGCGCCGCCGCCACCCAACCCGCTGAGGCTTTACGTTATGAATAAGATCCTGCTGCAATGCGACAACCTGTGCAAACGCTATCAGGAAGGCAACGTGCAAACCGATGTGCTGCACGATGTCAGCTTCAGCATTCAAGAGGGTGAAATGATGGCGATTGTCGGCTCTTCAGGCTCCGGCAAAAGTACGCTACTGCACCTGCTTGGCGGGCTGGATACGCCGACCTCCGGCGATGTTATTTTCTCCGGTCAGCCGATGAGCTCGCTTTCCGCGGCGGCTCGCGCCGATCTGCGTAACCGCGAACTCGGGTTTATCTATCAGTTCCACCATCTGCTGCCGGATTTTACCGCGCTGGAAAACGTGGCGATGCCGCTGCTGATTGGCAAGAAAAAAGCGGCGGATATCGAACGCCAGGCGAAAGCGATGCTGCAGGCGGTCGGCCTGGAACACCGTAGCCATCATCGTCCGTCGGAGCTTTCCGGCGGCGAGCGCCAGCGCGTGGCGATTGCTCGCGCGCTGGTGAACAAACCGCGGCTGGTACTGGCGGATGAACCGACCGGCAACCTCGATGCCCGCAATGCCGACAGTATTTTTGAGCTGTTGGGCGAGCTCAACGTGGCGCAGCGTACCGCTTTCCTGGTGGTGACCCATGACCTGCAGCTGGCGAAACGAATGAACCGCCAGTTGGAGATGCGCGATGGCCGCCTGACGGCTGACCTGACCCTGATGGGGGCCCAGTAATGGCTTCACCGTTATCGTTACTGATTGCGCTGCGTTTTAGCCGCGGCAGACGCCGCGGCGGTATGGTCTCGCTGATTTCCGTCATCTCTACTATCGGTATCGCATTAGGGGTGGCGGTACTGATCGTCGGCCTGAGCGCGATGAACGGTTTCGAGCGCGAGCTCAACAACCGCATTCTGGCGGTGGTGCCGCACGGCGAAATCGAGCCGGTTAACCAGCCGTGGAATAACTGGAACGAAGCGCTGACGAAAGTTGAAAAAGTGAAAGGCATCGTCGCCGCTGCGCCTTATATCAACTTTACCGGGTTGGTGGAGAGCGGCAGCAATATGCGCGCTATTCAGGTCAAAGGCGTCGATCCGCAGCAGGAGAGCCGCCTGAGTTCGCTACCAAACTTTGTGCAGAACAACGCATGGGCCAACTTTAAGGCCGGCGAGCAGCAGGTAATTCTGGGTAAAGGCGTCGCCGATGCGCTGCACGTGAAGCAGGGCGATTGGGTGTCGATCATGATCCCCAATTCAGATTCCGAGCACCAGCTGTTGCAGCCGAAACGCGTCAGGCTACACGTGACCGGGATTCTGCAACTGAGCGGCCAACTGGACCATAGCTTCGCGATGATCCCAATGGCGGACGCCCAGCAGTATCTGGATATGGGCAGCAGCGTGACCGGCATCGCCATTAAAGTCACCGACGTGTTTCACGCGAATACGCTGGTACGCGACGCCGGCGAAGTGACCAACAGCTACGTCTATATCAAGAGCTGGATCGGCACTTATGGCTATATGTACCGTGATATTCAGATGATCCGCGCCATTATGTATCTCGCCATGGTACTGGTTATCGGCGTCGCCTGTTTCAACATTGTCTCGACGCTGGTGATGGCGGTGAAAGATAAAAGCGGCGATATTGCGGTGCTGCGCACGCTTGGCGCGAAAGACGGCTTAATCCGCGCGATTTTCGTATGGTATGGTTTATTGGCCGGTTCGGTCGGGAGCCTGATCGGGGTAGTGATCGGCGTGGTAGCCGCGCTGAAGCTGACATCGATTATCAACGGTATCGAAGCGTTGATCGGGCATAAATTCCTTTCCGGCGACATCTATTTTATTGACTTCCTGCCGTCTGAATTGCACTGGCTGGATGTCGTTTATGTGCTGGTGACAGCACTGTTGCTGAGTTTGCTGGCCAGCTGGTATCCCGCCCGCCGCGCCAGTCGTATTGACCCGGCGAGGGTGCTGAGTGGCCAGTAATTTATCGTCGTGGCCCGTCAAACGCCGCATCCCTTAGGCCAGTGCTGTGAAAGCAGATACAGCCCAAAGGATGAGGGGTTGGGGCCAATAAGAGGAATGGCTGAAATGTACTACGGATTTGACATTGGCGGCAGCAAGATAGCATTGGGCGTATTTGATAACGTCCGGCAACTGCAGTGGGAAAAACGTGTCCCCACTCCAACGGAAAGCTATGAGGCTTTCCTGCAGGCGATTGAAGCGCTGGTTCGCGAAGCCGATCGGCGCTTTGGCGTGGAGGGCGCGGTCGGTATCGGTATCCCTGGCATGCCGGAAACCGCGGACGGCAAGCTGTATGCCGCCAACGTACCCGCCGCCAGCGGCCAACCGCTGCGCGTTGATCTCAGCGCGCGCCTGGGGCGTGAAGTGCGTCTTGATAATGACGCCAACTGCTTTGCGTTATCTGAAGCGTGGGATGATGAATTTACTCAATATCCGCTGGTGATGGGATTAATCCTCGGCACCGGCGTGGGCGGCGGGATCGTGCTTAACGGCAAATCGATAACCGGTCACAGCTACATCACCGGCGAGTTCGGCCATATTCGTCTACCGGTAGACGCCCTGGAAGTGGTGGGGCGCGATTTTCCGCTGACCCGCTGCGGTTGCGGTCAGCTCGGCTGCATCGAGAACTATCTTTCCGGTCGCGGATTCGCCTGGCTGTATCAGCATTTTTACCATCAATCCTTAACTTCGCCGCAGATCGTCGATCTGTGGCTGCAGGGTGATGCGCAGGCGCGGGAGCACGTCGAGCGTTATCTCGATCTACTGGCCGTTTGTCTGGGCAATATCCTCACCATTGTCGATCCGGATCTGCTGGTGTTGGGTGGCGGATTATCTAATTTTACTGCTATAACCGAAGGGCTGGCGCAGCGCCTGCCGCGTCATTTGCTTCCGGTCGCCCGGGTGCCGCGCATTGAGCGCGCGCGTCATGGCGACGCCGGAGGTATGCGCGGTGCGGCCTTCCTTCATTTGACTCATTAATTACAGGGGTAGCTATGCTGTCGCGCCGCTTACATCGCTTAAGCCGTTTCCGCCGTAAAAAACGCCAGTTACGCGATCGCTTACGGCAACGTGTCTTCTTCGGCGAAGACAAAACGCCGCCGCAGGCAATAGACAAACCGCGGGTGGTGGTGTTAACCGGCGCCGGTATTTCGGCAGAGTCGGGGATTAAAACCTTCCGCGCCGCCGACGGCCTGTGGGAAGAACACCGGGTGGAGGACGTGGCGACACCGGAAGGTTTTGCCCGCGACCCGGCGCTGGTGCAGGCGTTTTATAACGCCCGCCGCCGCCAGCTGCAGAGCGCAGAAATCGCGCCTAATGCCGCGCATCTGGCGCTGGCGAAGCTGGAAGAGGCGCTTGGCGATCGTTTTCTGCTGGTGACGCAGAACATCGATAATCTGCACGAGCGTGCGGGTAACCGCCGGGTTATCCATATGCATGGCGAGTTGCTGAAAGTACGCTGTTCGTGGAGCGGGCAGGTGCTGGAATGGACCGGCGACGTGACGGCGGATGACAAATGCCACTGCTGCCAGTTCCCGGCGGCGCTGCGCCCGCACGTGGTATGGTTTGGCGAGATGCCGCTGGGGATGGATGAGATCTACAGCGGGTTGGCCGAGGCCGATATCTTTATTGCTATCGGAACCTCTGGTCACGTTTATCCGGCGGCGGGTTTCGTCCATGAAGCCCGTCTGCACGGCGCGCATACCGTCGAGCTAAACCTTGAACCCAGCCAGGTCGGCAGCGAATTCGCTGAGAAACATTACGGGCTGGCAAGCGAAGTGGTGCCCGAGTTCATTGATAAGCTGCTGAAAGGACTTTAGTGGTCATACGCCGCGCCTTTTACTACGGGCGCGGCTTTCTGGTTCATGGCCCGCGGTTTTACTCTTGCGTAATCCCTCAATCGTCCCCCTGGTAACTCAAATTTTGTGCGTTAGCGCTGATTTCCGTACGTTTTTTTGCGCGCAGCGACGAATCTGAACCAGATTTAAAGGCACCAGCTTTAACTCCGATAATCCCAGCAGCTATATCCTCAGCCTGTCCAGGAGCTTCAGTGATGCCTTCGCCGATGATTTATCAGCACTTAACTACCTCAGCGCTACTCGAACACGCGGCGCAGTATCATCGCGAGACGGAAATCGTCTCGGTGAGTACTGCCGGAGAAATAGAACGTAGCTGTTGGGGAGAAGTTGCCCGCAACGCCCGACGGCTGGCCTCGGCGCTGGCGACGTTGGGCCTGCCCGCTGGCGCCCGCTGCGGTACGTTAGCGTGGAATAACCGTCGTCATCTCGAAATCTATTTCGCCGTCGCGTCCGGCGGTTGGGTGACGCACACGATCAATCCGCGGCTGTCGGTCGAACATCTGTTGTATATCATCAATGATGCCGCCGATGAGGTGCTGTTTATTGACCAGACTTTCCTGCCATTAATACGGCAACTGCAGCCACAACTACCGACGGTTAAACATATCGTATTGATGGAGCCGCATAGTGAAGACGCGCAGGATTTGCTGCCGTCGTTACGCTTTTTTGACCAGCTGTTACAGCAGGGGGATGCCGACTATTGCTGGCCTGGGTTGAATGAGCTGACGCCTGCTTCGCTTTGTTATACTTCAGGGACCACCGGCAGGCCGAAAGGCGTACTGAATACCCATCGTTCGCTGGTGCTGCATGCGCTAAGCGGCAACCAGCCGGACGGTGCAGGCATTTCAGCGCAAGATTCGCTGTTGCCGGTAGTGCCGATGTTCCACGTCAACGCCTGGGGAACGCCGTTTATTGCCGCGATGGTCGGCGCGCGGCTGGTGTTGCCGGGGCCGCACCTGGATGGCGATAGCCTGTTGCGTCTGCTGAGCGCCGAGAAGGTCAGCGTGGCTTTTGGCGTGCCGGTGATTTGGGCCGGACTGCTGGCGGCGCTGCGAAAATCGGATCTTCGCCTGCCTTATTTCAAACGCTCCTTCGTCGGTGGCTCGGCGTTACCGCCATCGATGAGAGAAGCGTTTAAGCGCGATTATGATATTGAGCTGATCCATGCCTGGGGGATGACGGAAACGTCGCCCATCGGTACGATCAATACGCTGCTCAGTAAGCACGCCGCACTCCCGGCGGAGCAGCAGCGTCAGCAGAGTGATGGGCAGGGACGGCCGATTTTCGGTATCGATCTGCGGGTGGTGGATATCGACGGGAAAGCGCTGCCTTGTGATGGCAAAAGTCAGGGATATTTGCAGGTTCGTGGCCACTGGGTGGTCGATCACTATTTTGGTCGCGACGAGAGTGCGCTGACCGCTGATGGCTGGTTTGATACCGGCGATATCGGCACCCTCGACGTTAACGGCTATCTGGTTATCCACGATCGGGCGAAAGATATTATTAAATCTGGCGGGGAATGGATCTCGACCGTCGAGCTGGAGAATATCGCCATCGCCCATCCAGCGGTGCGCAGCGCCGCAGCGATTGCCGCACGTCATCCGCGTTGGGATGAACGCCCGGTGTTGCTATGCGTCCGCGCTGACGGGGGCGAAGTCGAAGAGGCCGATCTGCTGGCCTGGTATCAGGAGCGGGTGCCGAAATGGCAGATCCCCGACCGCATAATTTTTATCGATGCGTTGCCGGTTAGCGCTACCGGTAAGGTGCTGAAAAATCGCCTTCGTGACGAGTACGGCCAGATTTTAATGCGCGAGGAAAGATGACCACCGCTGAGTCTGTGCATTATCTACAGCATCAGGCGGGCAGGGGAAAAAGGCGGAACCAGGGTTCCGCCTTACCGGGTTAGCGCCCGGCTTTCAGCTTCTGGTAATACTCTTCATAAATGGCGCTGGCGCTGCCGACGTCATTTTGCCATTCGCCTTTTTCGATAGTGGCGGCATCCGGATACAGCGATTTATCGTTGGCGACTTCCGGGCTGAGCATTTTGCGCGCGGCCAGGTTTGGCGTCGGATAGCCGATAGTTTCGGCTACCTGTTTCGCGACATCAGGGCGCAGCAGGAAGTTAATCAACTTCAGCGCGCCGTCAACGTTTTTGGCATTCGCCGGAATCGACAGGCTATCCATCCAGAAAATGCCGCCTTCTTTTGGCCAAATCACTTCCAGCGGGGTACCTGCCTGACGCGCGACATAAGCGGAACCGTTCCAGACCATGCCAAGGTTCACTTCGCCTTCCATATACGGGTTTGCCGGGTTATCGGAGTTGAACGCCGCGACGTTTGGCATCAGCTTTTTCAGCTCGTTATAAGCCGCTTCAATCTCTTTTGGATCGGTGGTGTTGCCGGAATAGCCCAGTTTGCGCAGCGCCATCTGGAACACCTCGCGCGCGTCATCGGTCAGCAGCAGGCTGCTTTTATATTCCGGTTTCCACAGGTCAGCCCAACTGGTCACGGTTTTCGGGTCGATAGCATCGCTATTGACGCCGATTGCCGTCGCGCCCCAGATGTAGGGAATCGAGTAGTCGTTATTCGGGTCAAAAGGTTTGTTCAGCATCTGCGGATCGAGGTTGCTGAAGTTACTCAGCTTGCTCTTGTCAATCTTTTGCAGCATGCCTTCTTTGCGCATTTTGTCGACGAAATAGGTTGATGGCACCACCAGATCGTAAGCGCCGTCTTTATAGGTTTTGAGCTTGGCGTACATGGTTTCATTCGACTCGTAGGTCGAATAGATCACCTTGATGCCGGTCTCTTTGGTGAACTGTTCCAGCAGGCCTGGCGGCACGTATTCGGTCCAGTTATAGAAGTAGAGCGTTTTGCTATCGTCCGCCTGCGCGGCGCCCATGCCCAAAGCCAGAGCGCCCGCGGCGAGCAGGTGGCGTGACCATTTTTTCATTTTAACGTCCCCTGAGTTTTATCACGTGCAATTAACTGACTGGCGATAACCATCACCAGCGAAAGAACCAACAGAATCGTCGCCAGCGCGTTCACTTCTGGTGAAACGCCGACCTTCACCATGGAGTAGATCTTCAGCGGCAGGATTTCATAACCCGGACCGGTGACAAACGAAGAGACCACCACGTCATCCATCGACAGGGTAAAGCTCAATAGCCACCCGGCCGCTACCGCCGGCAGCGCCAGCGGCAGGATGATTTTGCGCAGGATGGTCATCTCGCTGGCGCCGAGATCTTTCGCTGCTTCCAGCATGCGCACATCAAAGCCTTTCAGGCGAGAGAACACGGTCACCACCACGAATGGCAGACAGAAGGTGATATGCGAAAACAGCAGCGACCAGAAACCCAATTGGATACCGATCAGCATAAACAGCACCAGCAGGGAGATAGCCATCACGATATCCGGGGACATCATCACGACGAATAGCATTCCGCTGACGAACGGCTTACCGCGAAAACGGTAGCGATACAGCGCCACGGCGGTGAGCGAGCCGATAAGCGTGGCGAAGGTTGCCGACAGCACTGCCATGGTCAGCGAGTGCTGGGCGGCCTGCAGCAGGCTATCGTTATTCATCAGCAGGCTATACCAGTCGGTGGTGAAGCCTTGCCAGTTAATGCCAAAGCGCGAGCGGTTAAACGAGTTAACGATCAGAATAATAATAGGGATGTAGAGATACGCGTAAATGGCGGTCATAAAGCCGCCGCGCAGCAGTCGACCGATCATTCCAGCTCCACTTTTTTATTCAGCAGGCGCGCCGCGCGCCAGTAAATCAACAACATCAGCCCCATCACCAGCGTTAAGGTAATACTGGTTGCCGCGCCGAATGGCCAGTCGCGGATATTAAGGAACTGACTCTTAATAACGTTGCCGATCAGCAGGTTTTTGGCGCCGCCCATCAGGTCTGAGACGTAAAAGAGCCCCATTGCCGGCAGCATCACCAGCAGACAGCCGGCGATAATTCCCGGCATGGTCAGTGGAATAATGATGCGGATAAAAGTCTGCAGCTTGCTGGCGCCGAGATCTTTTGCCGCCTCCAGCAGCGGGCGATCCAGTTTCTCAATGCTGGAGTAGAGCGGCATCACCATAAACGGCAGCAAAATATAGACCAGGCCGATAATCACTGCTGACGGCGTGTACATAATGCGTACCGGCGTATCGATAACCCCTAACCACAGCAGGAACTCGTTCAGATAGCCTTTGGTGCTGAGGAAAATCTTCAGCCCATAGATGCGGATCAGCGAGTTTGTCCAGAACGGGACGATCAGCAGGAACAGCAGCAGCGGGCGTACCTTTTGCGGCAAGCGCGCCAGGAACCACGCGAACGGGTAGCCCAACGCCAGGCAGGCGAGGGTCGCCAGCAGCGCCATATTCAACGAGTGCAGCAGCACATCGTAATAGAGCGGATCCAGCAGCCGCGAGTAGTTATCCAGCGTGAAGACCATTTTGACGAAGTTCGCATCGTCGCGGGTCAGGAAGCTGGTGGCGATGATCATCAGGTTGGGCAGGAAAACGAACAGCACAAGCCAACCCACGATAGTGGCGATCACCACATTCTGGAATTTACTGGTGTTCTTCATCGGCCAGCACAACCTCCCAGCTTTCTACCCAGTTAATCGCCATTTTCTGGTCGAGCGAGTGGTCAAAGTCCGGATCGTCTTCATTGAAGAATTCGCTGACCATAACCATCTTGCCGTTTTCCAGCTCAACAACCGACTCAAGGGTCATCCCCTTGTAGTTGCGCTCGCGCACGTAGCCGATAAGGCCGTCAGCTTCGCTGCCGTGATGAATTTCATCCACGCGGAGATCTTCCGGACGGAGCAGTACGTTCAGCTGTTGCCCTTTTTCAACGGCGAAGTTGACGTAGATATTGCACTCGCGGCCTTCGACGCAGGCGCGTACACGCTGTTCATCCAGACGTTCAATGACGGTCGCGTTGAAGATGTTGATTTCGCCAATAAAACTGGCGACGAACAGATTCTTCGGCTCTTCGTAGATTTCACGCGGAGTGCCGTCCTGCTCAATTTTGCCATCGCGCATTACCACAATGCGGTCGGACATGGTCAGAGCTTCTTCCTGGTCATGGGTGACGAAAACAAAAGTGATACCGAGCTTGCGCTGTAGCGCTTTGAGTTCGTTCTGCATCTGCTTACGCAGCTTGTAGTCGAGCGCCGAGAGGGATTCATCAAGCAACAGCAGACGCGGTTTGTTGACCACCGCCCGGGCGATGGCGACACGCTGCTGCTGGCCGCCGGAGAGCTGGTGGGGCTTACGCTGGGCAAACGTCTCCAGCTGTACCATTTTCAAAGCGTCCACCACCCGCGGGGTGATTTCTGCCGCCGGGGTTTTCTGCATCCGCAGGCCGAAGGCGACGTTTTCAAACACGGTCATGTGCGGGAAAAGCGCATAGCTTTGGAATACGGTATTGACGTGGCGGTTTTCCGCCGGGACATGGGTGATATCCTGGTCTTCAAGGTGGATACGTCCGACATCGACGCTTTCCAGACCAGCGATTAGACGAAGAACGGTTGTTTTACCGCAGCCAGAGGGGCCAAGCAGGGTGAGAAATTCACCATTATTGATGGTTAAGTTGAGATCGGAGATAACTGTCTTACCATCAAAGCTTTTGCGAATTCCCGCCAGTTGTACCAGCGGAGAAAGCGAACGCGGTTGTATATTCAATTTTTGACTCTGTCCCATGTAGACGCAACGGAAAAGGAATCGCTGCGGGGTTTGTGATTAACCACCTTTGGGGTTGCACATAATTAATAAGGGCCAGCATTTTACGGCAAACGATTGTAATCGCCAATCATTGTTGTACCGCGGTGTACCACCTTTACACATAATGCATGTAAATGTATTAAATTTTGGTTTACGGGCTAAAAATGACCTGACGCAATATTTGTCTTTTCGCCCTTATTGATAATGTTGTCACAAAAAAAGAGGGTGGCCACATGGATAAATTGCTTGAGCGTTTTCTGCAGTATGTTTCTTTAGATACGCAATCGAAGCCTGGCGTGCGTCAGGTTCCCAGTACCGAAGGGCAGTGGAAGCTGCTGCGTTTGCTGCAGAGCCAGTTGGAAGAGATGGGGCTGGTCAACGTGACGCTAAGTGAAAAGGGCACGGTGATGGGGACGCTGCCGGCCAACGTCGCAGGCGAAATCCCGGCCATCGGTTTTATTTCCCACGTCGATACCTCGCCGGATTTCAGCGGTAAGAACGTGAACCCACAAATTGTCGAAAACTACCGCGGCGGCGATATCGCCCTCGGCATCGGCGATGAAGTGTTGTCGCCGGTGATGTTCCCGGTCCTGCATCAGCTGTTAGGCCAGACCCTGATCACCACTGACGGTAAAACGCTGCTTGGCGCCGACGATAAAGCGGGCATCGCAGAGATCATGACGGCGCTGGCGACGCTGCAGGCGAAAAAGATCCCTCACGGCGATATTCGCGTCGCCTTTACGCCGGATGAAGAAGTCGGCAAAGGCGCGAAGCACTTTGACGTCGCCGCGTTTGATGCCCGCTGGGCGTACACCGTGGATGGCGGCGGGGTCGGTGAGCTGGAATTTGAAAACTTCAATGCCGCGTCGGTCACTATCAAAATCGTTGGCAATAATGTGCATCCCGGCACCGCGAAAGGGGTGATGGTTAACGCTTTATCGCTGGCGGCGCGAATTCATGCCGAAGTGCCCGCCAATGAAGCGCCGGAAACTACCGACGGTTATGAAGGCTTTTATCACCTGACCAGCATCAAGGGCAGCGTTGACCGGGCGGAGATGCACTACATTTTGCGTGATTTCGATCGCAAGCAGTTTGAAGCGCGTAAACGCAAAATGATGGAGATCGCCAAAAAGGTCGGTAAAGGGCTACATCCGGATTGCTACATCGAACTGGTGATCGAAGATAGTTATTACAACATGCATGAGAAGGTGATTGCCCATCCGCATGTAGTGGACATCGCGCGTCAGGCGATGGTGGACTGCGATATCGAGCCGCAGATAAAGCCAATCCGCGGCGGTACGGACGGCGCCCAGCTCTCTTTCATGGGCTTACCGTGCCCGAACCTATTTACCGGCGGCTACAACTATCACGGTAAGCACGAGTTTGTCACTCTGGAGGGCATGGAAAAAGCCGTGCAGGTGATTGTGCGGATTGCGGAGCTGACGGCAAAACGTTAAACCCAGAGCCCGGTCCTGTAGGCCCGGTAAGCGCAGCGCCACCGGGCAAAAAGAGTCCATATAAGCTGAAGAGGAGGGAACCTCTGATGTCAAATTATCGCCGTAGCTATATCCCCGGCGGCTGCTGGTTCTTCACCGTAAACCTGCAAAATCGCCACAGCGATCTGCTGACACGACATATTGATCATCTTCGTGCCGCAATAGCCTGTACTAAACGTAAAAGACCTTTCCAGATTAACAGTTGGGTTGTGTTACCTGAACATATGCACTGTATCTGGACGTTGCCGGAACGCGATTCCGATTATTCCGGTCGTTGGCGGGAGATTAAAAAGTCTTTTACGCGTGCGTTAGCGCAAAGCCAGATTTGGCAGCCGCGTTTTTGGGAACATACCATCCGTAATGATGAAGATTATCGGCGTCATATGGATTACGTTTATATCAATCCAGTGAAACACCGGCTTGTCGGACGCGTGAGTGATTGGCCATATTCAACGTTCCATCGTGATGTGAGGCAGGGGTTATATCCTGAGGATTGGGCTGGGGGTATGGTCGAAATAGGTGCCGGAGAGCGGCGGTAATATGCCGGATGGCGGCTACGCCTTATCCGGCCTACGGTACCGATGCCATTTGTCGGCCCAGTAAGCGTAGCGCCACCGGGCGGGGTATGGGTTGATGCCGTTTGTCGGCCCGGTAAGCGCAGTGCCACCGGGCAGGATGTGGGTTGATGCCCGTTTGTAGGCCCGGTAAGCGTAGCGCCACCGGGCAGGGTGTTGTTGATGCCGTTGTAGGCCCGGTAAGCGCAGCGCACCGGGCAGGGTGTGGGTTGATGTGGTTTGTTGGCCCGGTAAGCGTAGCGCCACCGGGCAGGGTGTCGACTCAGTCCTCGAAGAACCAGTATCCGCTGTTGACCAGCGCCGCTAGCATGGCGAGGAAAGATGGGTCCTCCAGCGCATCGCCGAAATGTTCGGCGCGCAGCGACAGATGCGTTGCCAGGGCGTCAAGCGCCGGGCGATGCGGAGAGTCGATTTTCTCGCCGTTGACGAACACTTCGCCATCGATCCGCAGCACGCGAAGGCCGCCAAGGCGGGCGAGCTTATCGCCCTGCTGCAGCGCATCGTAAATTTCATCCGGCTGGTATGGCGGCTCCGGCGGCGCTACGTCAAGCTCGTGGCGGGATTGGGTAATGAACTCACCAAACCACTGCTTAAAGTGTTCAGGTTGGTTAATCAGCCCCAGCATCATCTCACGCAGGCGATCCAGTTCAACCGGCAGAATATCGGCCGGATGGTCGCGGGATGGCACGTCCGGATCGGCATAGCGCTGGCTGCCCAACTCTCGTTGCAAAATATAGTCAGCAAAACCGCTGAACAGCTCGCGGGCATTCGGCGCACGATAGCCGACCGAATAGTTAAGCGAATTTTCCAGAGAATAGCCTTCATGTGGGAATCCTGGCGGAATGTAGAGAATATCGCCAGGTTCCATCTCTTCATCGATGATGGCCTCGAATGGATCAACCTGTAGCAGATCGGGATGCGGACAGTGCTGCTTCATCGGCACCTTTTCGCCCACGCGCCAGCGTCGGCGGCCGGTACCCTGAATAATAAACACGTCGTATTGATCAAGGTGTGGACCCACACCGCCGCCGGGAACGGAGAAAGAGATCATCAGGTCATCGATACGCCAGTCCGGCAGGGCGCGGAAGGGATGCATCAATGCCGCCGTCGGCTCGTGCCAGTTGTTTACTGCTTGCACCAGCAGCGACCAGTTGTTCTCGCTAAGATGATCGTAGCTTTCAAATGGACCATGGCTGACCTGCCATTTTCCGTCCTGATGGCTCACCAGGCGGCTGTCGACCTCACTCTCCATGGCCAGGCCGGCCAGTTCATCCGGGCTGATTGGGTCGATGAAATTGGCGAAGCCGCGCTTTAACACTACCGGGCGTTTTTGCCAGTAGCGTTCGATGAAGTCGGGCCAGTTAAGCGTTAATTGATAGTCCATATTTATATTCCACAGCAGGTGTCTGTCTGGGATTATAACGGATGCGGCGCCGCGGCGATGCAGGCGCCGTTAAAAAACTGTTGCGTTAGCTCTCTTTATCATCAGGAAGCTGGCGGCCAAAGATAACTTCCATGCAGGCGCCGCCGAGCAGGCTGTCGCCGGTCAGGATATCGCCGTCGTACTGTTCGACAATGTCGCGGGCGACAGACAGGCCTACCCCCTGACCCGGACGCAACGTATCGGCGCGCTGGCCGCGATCGAACACCGCCGTGCGCTGGTTGCGGGGGATACCAGGGCCGTCGTCCTCCACCAGAATATGCAACTGGTTGTCGTTGGTCTGGCGTACCGAGACTTCGACAAACTCCAGACAGTACTTGCAGGCGTTATCGAGAACGTTGCCCATCACTTCCATAAAGTCGTTCTGCTCGCCGACAAAGCTTATCTCCGGCGAAATATCCAGCGTGATGTTGACCCCTTTACGCTGGTAGACCTTATTTAAAGCAGAGGTCAGGCTATCCAGCAGCGGGGCGATCGGGTGCAGTTCCCGGCTGAGAAGCGCATTGCCGCTGCGCATGCTGGCGCGGTGCAGATAGTAGCCGATTTGCTGCGAGATGCGGCTAATCTGCTCGAGCATTACCGGCTCAGCTTCGCTGACGCTGATTTTCTCGCCGCGCAGCGAGCGTAGGGTGCTTTGCAGCACCGCCAGCGGCGTTTTCAGGCTGTGGGTTAAGTCAGTGAGGGTGGTTCGGTATTTGTCATAGCGGTCACGCTCGCTTTTCAGCAGCCGGTTGAGGTTACTGACCAGGCCGGTAAGTTCACGAGTGGTGTGAGAATCGAGCCTCTCACGATGATGTTCCTCCAGCTCGCGGACCTCTTTCGCCAGTGATTCGATAGGGCGTAAACTCCACCAGGCGGCAAGCCACAGCAGCGGAATGACCAGCAACAGGTTGGCCGCCAGCACGTAAATAAACCAGCTCCACACCATGTAAGAGCGTTTTAGCTCCACCGGAATGGTGTCGACCACCACAATACTCAATTGCGGCATCGTCGCGGTGGCTGGATAGAGATTAATCGCCACCGAGTGCGTCATCTCCGAGGAGTCGTCTTCCTCGCGGATGGCGTCAAGCTGTTCGCGCATTTCATCATTATTGCGCAGCAGCAGACTACTGCTGCCAACATCGGCCTCTATTTCATGAAAGCCGTTGCTTTTCAGCCATTCAGGTTGGATCCGCTTCACCAGCCACGGGACGTCATGCTGCGCCCACAGCAGTTTACCTTTGGCGTCGTAAATCAGCGTCACCGTCGGGCTCTGCATGTTCAGGTGTTCGGGGATATCGACATCGATGTGGTTATTTTCCCACTTCGCCAGCATGTAGAATAGGTTGCTCTCGCCGCGCAGCAGGCGGAAGGTGGTTTTATCAAAGCTCACGCTGTAGCCTACCAGCGCAACCATGCCGTACGCCAACGACAGGATCAGTACCACGGCGGCGGTCGCCAGCAGAAAGCGGACGCGCAGAGAAAGCGGAAGAATATGTCGTAACACGCTTTTCATCCGCGCAGTTCGAATAAGTAGCCCTGGCCGCGCACGGTGGTGATCACGTCCTGCGGATATTGCGCCTGGATTTTCTTACGCAGCCGCCCCATCAGCACATCGATGGTGTGGCTTTCGCGGAGTTCGGCATCCGGGTAGAGCTGCAGCATTAGCGAATCTTTGCTCACCACTTTGCCGCGGTTACGGATCAGCGTTTCCATGATGGTGTACTCAAAGGCGGTGAGCTTGATCGGCTGTTCATTGACCGACAACTCGCGGCGCGATAAATCCACCTGGAACGGCGGGATCGAGATAACCTGCGAGGCCAGACCGCTATTGCGACGCAGCAACGCCTGCATGCGGGCGGCGACCTCTTCGATATGGAAGGGTTTGGTGACGTAATCATCGGCGCCAGCGCTCAGCACCTCGACTTTATCCTGCCAGCCTTCACGGGCGGTCAGCACCAGTACCGGTACCGATACGTCGTGACTGCGCCAGCGGCGGATTAGCGACAGACCGTCTTCATCCGGTAGGCCGAGGTCAACGATGGCGACATCCGGGATGTGCTCGCCCAGGTAGTAGTCTGCTTCCTTTGCATCTTCCGCAGCATCCACCTGATGCCCCAATTCCTGTAGCTGGACCTTGAGGTGATGGCGCAGCAGAGCATTATCCTCAACGACGAGTACGCGCATGCCCATTCTCCATTTCATTTTCGATTTTAATAGTTTAACGCCATTATGTGGGGCTGGGGGTAAACATTATTTAAACCAGGCGGGAGAGCGCGTTTTTCTGCGTGGAAAGCGGGGGATTGCCAGGTAGCATGCGCGAATAGATTGCCCATGCTACCTGAGTCAGGCCGGTTACTTCAGCTCGTCGACCATGGTGGTCGCGCGGCCGATGTAGTTAGCCGGGGTCATCGCCTTCAGGCGGATTTTTTCTGCTTCCGGCAGCGGCAGGCCGTCGATGAACTGCTGCATGCCTTCGGCATCAACGCGCTTACCGCGGGTCAGCTCTTTCAGCTTCTCGTACGGTTTTTCGATACCGTAGCGGCGCATGACGGTCTGGATCGGCTCAGCCAGCACTTCCCAGTTGTGATCCAGTTCGTCCAGCAGACGATCCTGGTTCAGCTCCAGTTTGCTCACGCCTTTCAGCGTGGATTGGTACGCGATCAGCGCATAGCCGATACCTACGCCGAGGTTACGCAGCACGGTGGAGTCGGTCAGGTCGCGCTGCCAGCGGGAAACCGGCAGTTTGCTGGCCAGATGCTGCATCACGGCGTTCGCCAGGCCGAGGTTGCCTTCGGAGTTTTCGAAGTCAATCGGGTTCACTTTATGCGGCATGGTCGAAGAGCCGATTTCGCCGGCGATGGTTTTCTGTTTGAAGTGGTTGAGCGCAATGTAGCCCCACACATCGCGATCGAAATCGATCAGGATGGTGTTGAAGCGCGCCATGCAATCGAACAGTTCGGCAATGTAGTCGTGCGGCTCGATCTGGGTGGTGTACGGGTTCCATTGAATGCCAAGCGAAGTAACGAACTCTTCGCTGAACTGGTGCCAGTCAACTTCCGGATAGGCAGCGATGTGGGCGTTGTAGTTACCGACCGCGCCGTTGATTTTACCAAGGATTTCCACCTGATTCAGCTGACGGTACTGGCGCTCCATACGGTAGGCGACGTTGGCCATCTCTTTGCCCATGGTGGACGGGGTAGCCGGTTGACCGTGGGTACGAGAAAGCAGCGGCACGTCACGGTATTGGGTCGCCAGATCTTTAATCGCGTCAATCAGCTTGCGCCAGTACGGCAGCACCACTTCGTCACGTGCGGTTTTCAGCATCAGCGCGTGCGACAGGTTGTTAATGTCTTCAGAAGTACAGGCGAAGTGAATGAATTCTGACACCGCGTGCAGCTCGGCGATATCGGCGACTTTTTCCTTGAGGAAATATTCTACCGCTTTCACGTCGTGGTTGGTGGTGCGTTCGATGGTTTTGATACGCTCCGCGTCCTCTACGCTGAAGTCGGCAACGATTTTATCAAGGAAACCGTTTGCGTCGGCAGCAAAAGCAGGAACTTCCTTGATCGCTGCGTGCGCGGCCAGTTTTTGCAGCCAGCGGACTTCTACCTGTACACGGAATTTCAGCAAACCGAATTCGCTGAAGATACCGCGCAGCGCGCTGACTTTATCGCCGTAGCGGCCGTCTACGGGGGAAACGGCGGTCAGTGAGGATAATTCCATAAATCATAACTCCGGGGTTAAATGAGCAAGAATTTGTTTTGCCTGGTTAACCAGACGATTGCGAGAAAACATGAGCTGCAGACGTCCGCCGCCAACCTGATGCCAGAGCACTGCGGAACGAATGCCGGCGAGTAGGGTAGAGCGTACCTTCGCCTGAACCTGCGGGCTTTGCAGCACGGCAGGGGAACCTGTGACCTGAATGCGCGGCCCCAGCGGGCTGATGACGTCAACGTAAATGCCGGCCATCGCGCTGAGCAGCGTTTCAGATTGTAGATCAAAATGTTCTAACTGACGGCGCAGGCCGCCGATGCGGTTGCCGAGAGTATCCATCGCCCCTTTGCTGGCGGCGAGTTTACGTTCCAGCACCATCAGGCTTAATGTGTAGCGGGTGAGCTCCGCATTGAGGCCCTGACGGCTGCTGGTATTCAGCACGCCGAGCAGAGTCTCAAGCCCGAGACGAAGATTGGCTTCACTCCCACCGAATACCGCCAGCGTTGAATCCGGGTCGAGATCGATGATGCTGTTCAGCGAAACGTGCAGGGCGTCGCTGTCGCAATGCCCCTGATGCGCCAGTTGCTGAACCAGCCGCGCCGCCTGGCATACGCCCGCCAACGCCAGAGTGATGTCATAATAATTCTTCGCCACGCTTACTCCTTGTAACCCGCCGGGCGTTAATCAGGCATCCGGCGGAAAATGGTCGATCAAGACGCCAGCGGCAGACGCTGTTCGATAATTCCGCCGCCGAGACACACTTCGCCGCTATAGAAAACAGCCGACTGTCCCGGCGTCACGGCGGCGACGGGTTCATCAAAGATAACCTCGATGCGGTCGTCATCCAGCGCCTTCACGGTGCAGGGGATGTCGGTCTGGCGGTAGCGGGTTTTCACCGTGCAGCGAAGGGTGCCCTGCAGCGGCTGACGATCGACCCAGTGTAACTGCTGGGCAATCAGGCCGACGGACATCAGACGCGGGTGATCGTGACCCTGGGCGACGATCAGCACGTTGTTTTCCACGTCTTTATCGACCACGTACCACGGATCTTCGCTACCTTCTTTGGTGCCGCCGATGCCAAGCCCTTTACGCTGGCCGAGGGTGTGATACATCAGCCCCTGGTGTTCGCCGATCTCATCGCCGTCGACGGTGATGATTTTGCCCGGCTGCGCAGGCAGATAGCGGCCCAGGAAGTCGCGGAATTTACGCTCGCCGATAAAGCAGATGCCGGTAGAGTCTTTTTTCTTCGCGGTGATCAGTTCCAGCTCTTCGGCGATTTTACGCACCTGCGGCTTTTCCAGCTCACCGACCGGGAACAAACTTTGCGCGATTTGTTCGTGGCTGAGGGTGTAGAGGAAATAGCTCTGGTCTTTATTACCGTCGAGCCCGCGCAACAGTTGGCTTTTGCCGTTGACATCGGCGCGGCGTACGTAGTGGCCGGTGGCGATGTAGTCAGCGCCGAGGTCTTCTGCGGCGAACTCAAGGAAGGCTTTAAATTTGATCTCTTTGTTGCACAGGATATCCGGGTTCGGCGTACGGCCTGCTTTATATTCTTCGAGGAACAGCTCGAAGACGTTATCCCAGTATTCTGCGGCAAAGTTGACGGTATGCAGTTCAATACCGAGCTTATCGCAGACGGCTTGCGCGTCGGCGAGGTCGGCAGCGGCGGTGCAGTATTCCTCACCGTCGTCTTCCTCCCAGTTCTTCATGAACAGGCCTTCCACCTTATACCCTTGCTGTTGCAACAGGTAGGCGGAAACAGAGGAATCGACGCCGCCGGACATGCCGACGATCACTTTTTTTGGACTTTCTGACATTGGAATACTCACCACATTGAACTTCAAGGCGGCGTATTCTAGCACGCGTCAACCGTTCAGGCACCCCCTGTGAACGGCCAGTTAAATTCCGCAATCAGCGACAGCGGATGCCGCGGATCCTGCTGATAGCTGCGAATGCTTTCCGCCACCAGCGGCGAGCGCAGGTTTTTTGCGTTAAGAATTTCCTCAGCGCTGAGCCACAGACAGCGATCGATGTCGCTGTCGTGCGGTTCAGTAGCGCACGTATCGTTAAGCTCAATGGCAAACAGGAAGCGCAGGAACGGCGTGTTATCCGGGGCCTGCCACTGGTGCATGCGGATGAAGTGCTGCGGCGCGGCGCGAATACCGGTCTCTTCCCACAGTTCGCGTTCGGCGGCCTGCGCCAGGGTCTCATTGGCCTCAAGATGACCAGCTGGCTGGTTCCATAGCGCTTTGCCGTTAATCGTCTCTTCAACAATCAGGAATTTGCCTTTGGCGTGTACCACGCAGGCGACGGTGACGTGCGGTTTAAACATCGAGCTTCCTTATGAATGCGGTTATTCGGTTTGACGCCACTCGCCGTTGGCTAAGCCATCAAGCGTATAGCCGCCCATGGCGTAGCGAATTAGCCTTAGCGTCGGAAAACCGACGTGGGCGGTCATCCGGCGAACCTGACGGTTGCGCCCCTCATAGAGGGTGATTTTTAGCCAGCGAGTGGGAATCGATTTACGCTCGCGAATCGGCGGATTGCGCGGCCAAAGCCAGGCGGGTTCATCCACCAGCTCCACGCCGGCGGGTAGGGTGGGGCCATCGTTGAGCGTCACCCCGTCGCGCAGCGCGCGGAGCGCGTCTTCCGTAGGTTCGCCTTCCACCTGAACGTAGTAAATTTTGCCGGTGCGCTTACCGGGCTGGGTCAGTTTTGCCTGTAGCGCGCCGTCGTTGGTCAGCACCAGCAGACCTTCGCTGTCGCGGTCAAGACGACCGGCGGCGTAAACACCGGCGACAGGGATAAAATCCTTCAGCGTGCGGCGCCCGGACTCGTCGGTAAACTGCGGCAACACATCGTAGGGTTTATTGAACAAGATCACAGTTTTAAGCTGGCGTTCTTTACGTTGTCTGGTCACTTGTTGTGTGCTGAATCGCTCAACGCGATGTTTTCTAAATGAAGTTTTCTGCATGGTATTTTCAGGCTCTCTCAATTGCCGCATTATAGCCTAATTACGAATGCCTTTCATGGACGCAAACATTCAGGTAGTATTGACATGCTCATTACAAATTATTAACAAAAAATTGCTCAAACCGATTCGCAATACAGGCAGGAAGGCAACACGGACGCGAATCTCCGGTTAGCGGGGCAACCCGGTACTCAGGAGTAGGCCGACTAAGCCAACACCAGGCTCGCGTGAAGAGGGAAGAGCAGAACCAGAAGCGCTCGAAGGAGAGGTTAATGGAAAGCAAAGTAGTAGTTCCGGCGGAAGGTCAGAAAATCACCCTGCAAAACGGCAAACTGAACGTCCCTCATAACCCGATTATCCCGTTCATTGAAGGCGACGGTATCGGTGTTGACGTTACCCCAGCGATGCTGAAAGTGGTTGATGCCGCCGTTGAGAAAGCCTATAAAGGCGAGCGTAAAATTTCCTGGATGGAAGTTTACACCGGTGAAAAATCTACCCACGTTTACGGCCAGGATGTCTGGCTGCCTGCTGAAACCCTCGATCTGATTCGTGATTACCGTGTTGCTATTAAAGGTCCTCTGACGACGCCAGTTGGCGGCGGCATCCGTTCTCTGAACGTGGCGCTGCGTCAGGAACTGGATCTCTACGTTTGCCTGCGTCCGGTACGTTACTATCAGGGCACTCCGAGCCCGGTTAAACACCCGGAGCTGACCGATATGGTTATCTTCCGTGAAAACTCCGAAGATATTTATGCGGGTATCGAGTGGAAAGCAGATTCTGCCGAAGCTGACAAAGTTATCAAATTCCTGCGCGATGAGATGGGCGTGAAGAAAATTCGCTTCCCGGAACATTGCGGTATCGGCATCAAGCCGTGCTCTGAAGAAGGGACCAAACGCCTGGTACGCGCCGCTATCGAATATGCGATCACCAACGATCGTGATTCAGTGACCCTGGTGCACAAAGGCAACATCATGAAGTTCACCGAAGGCGCGTTCAAAGACTGGGGTTACCAGCTGGCTCGCGAAGAGTTCGGCGGTGAGCTGATCGACGGCGGCCCGTGGGTGAAAATCAAGAACCCGAACACCGGCAAAGAGATCGTCGTTAAAGACGTGATCGCCGATGCGTTCCTGCAGCAAATCCTGCTGCGTCCGGCTGAATACGATGTTATCGCCTGTATGAACCTGAACGGCGACTATATCTCTGACGCCCTGGCGGCGCAGGTTGGCGGTATCGGTATCGCGCCGGGCGCCAACATTGGCGACGAGTGCGCGCTGTTCGAAGCCACCCACGGTACCGCGCCGAAGTATGCCGGCCAGGATAAAGTGAACCCAGGTTCCATCATCCTGTCTGCAGAAATGATGCTGCGTCACATGCAGTGGTTCGAAGCCGCAGACCTGATCGTTAAAGGCATGGAAGGCGCAATCGCCGCTAAGACCGTGACCTATGACTTCGAACGTCTGATGGAAGGCGCGAAACTGCTGAAATGCTCTGAGTTCGGCGACGCTATCATCAAAAACATGTAATCCATTTTTCTGGATTAATGCGAAACGGGAGCCAAAGGGTTCCCGTTTTTATTTGTTGTGTACCGGGTTATCCATAATTAAATAACAGTGAGCTATTCATGCCCGCTGCCGCTTGCTACGGTAAATCATCCATTGGCTGTATTTATTGCCATATTTTGCCTGGTTTTTTTCAGGTTATTATTATTAGAGGTGATATTATGAAAAAGATTATTCTGACCCTGGTATTAGCATCAGCAAGTATTTCTGCCTTCGCGGGTTACCATCCGGTCGCAAGGACCGCAGCTGTAGCCTCAGCCGATCATCCGGTGGCGGTCGCGGCGGCAACCAGCGATAATGGCAACCATCCGGTGGCGCGTACTACGGCTGTCGCCACAGCGGACCATCCGGTGGCGGTGGCGGCGGCAACCAGCGATAACGGTCGCCATCCTGTGGCGCGTACCACGGTTGTCGCTTCAGCGGATCATCCGGTCGCGGCGGCGGCAGTGACCAGCCATTAATAATCATCTTCCCGGCGCCATGCCGGGATTTTGCCCCCGCCACCTCAGCGCATCGATTTCCTTTCCTGCTCCGTTTTACGCTATATTGGCGTTATTATCGTAAATTCTCTCTTTATCACAGGTAACATCTGCCATGGCTTTGATCCCCAAAAACTACGCCCGCCTGGAAAGTGGCTATCGCGAGAAGGCGCTTAAAATTTATCCATGGGTATGCGGACGCTGCTCGCGCGAATTTGTCTACTCCAACCTGCGTGAACTGACGGTACATCACATCGATCACGATCATACCAATAACCCGGAAGATGGCAGCAACTGGGAGCTATTGTGCCTCTATTGCCACGATCATGAGCACTCCAAGTACACTGAGGCCGACCAGTACGGTACCAGAGTGGTGGCCGGTGAAGATGCGCAAAAGGATGTCGGTGAAGCCACCTACAATCCTTTTGCCGATTTAAAAGCCATGATGAACAAGAAGAAGTAGTCGCGCTTCGTCGTAATTGCACACCGCCTGGCGGTTAATTAACGCCCAGGCGCAGGGCTAAGGCCTGCGGGTAGGGATCAAAATAGTTTTGCGTCTGTAGATAGCGATCAGGATACTCGGCCAGGTAATGCTTAAGCAGCGTAAGGGGCGCCAGGATTGGGAGCAGCCCCGCGCGATAATGCAGTATCACGTCACGCAGCTCGCCGCGCTGGCGGCTATTCAACCGTTCGCGGAAATAGCCCTGAATATGCATCAGCACATTGGTGTGGTTTTTCCTGGAGGCGGTGTTTTTCAGGATCGCCATCAGCTTATCGCGGTAGGCGACGAAAAAGGCATCCAGGTCTTGCCATTGATGCATCGACGCGACGAAAGGGCCAATTTCTCGATAGCCGGCCTGATGATGCGCCAGTAGCTGCAGTTTATAGCGGCTATGAAAATCCATTAACGCCCGACGGGTCAGGCCATTGGCCCGCAGCGTATTCAGTTCATGCAGGGCGAAAAGACGCTCGACAAAATTCTCTCTTAACTGCGGGTCGTGCAGTCGTCCATCCTCTTCTACCGGCAACCACGGATAGGCTTCCATCAACGCGTGGGTAAACAGGCCGGTTCCTTCTTTGCGCCCGCGGTTGCCTTTTTCATCATACAGGCGCACGCGTTCCATGCCGCAGCTAGGTGATTTGGCGCAGACGATAAAACCTGCTAATTCGCCAAGCCCAGGCAGGTAACCGGCGGTAAAGTCCGCCATTTTGCCCGTGACATCGTCGTGCGGCTCGCTGCTAAAACGCATCTGAATCTCACCTTCGTCGGTCCGCACCAGGCGCAGAGCCGGACGAGGAGAGCTGAGACCGATGGCCATTTCCGGACAAATGGGTTTGAAGGTTACCCACGGCGCCAGTTCATCCATCGCAAATGGCAATCGTTTATGTCCGCCATCAAAGCGCACGGACGAGCCGGTTAAACAGCCGCTGATGCCAATGACAGGTTGCTTATTCATGGCGTACTCCTCGCTTTGTTCTCACTGGATGGGCCATCGCGCAAAAACGTTTAGCCCGATACATTAAACTTACACAATCACGTATTTTTGTCCAAGTTTTTGGCGTGCTTTTTTAGCGGAGAACATGGCGTAGGGGAGCAAAGCTTTTTTACAAGGAGATAACGTCCAGAGAAATCACCAATTGACGCCAGAGATCTATCTGTCTCTGGCGTGCGGCGGTGAGCTGGCCCGTGGTCACCAGCAACCAGTGGCGTTGAGGAAAGATTTCCGGGGCCAGCGCGGTGGACGGCATCGGTAGCACATCGATGCGATGACCTTGTCCGGTACGCATGAGCGCTTCCAGCCAGATTTCACATGGGTCGCTCAGGTGCCAGCCGGTAATCAGAGAGTTATCGCCCGGCGCGCGTTTATCGCCTTCAAGACAAAAAGAGGTGTAGGAGATAATGATGCCGTCGAGGATCTCACGCAGGGTCTGCATCGCCGGCACATTAGCCGATACTTTACTGCGTAACGGGCGCAATACGTTGGAAACCAGCTCAGGCCGGGGATTTTCCCGACCGGCATCGTAGATCAGCTGGCGCAGGGATTCGATTTTTCCCTCTTTCAGCCGCTGCAGCATATTGTCCTGCAGGACAAGCCAGTTATCACCAGGGCCCGCGTCAGGGCGGGTCAATAGCGGTTTAACCTGGCTTACAGGCACGCCTTTTTTTACCCAGTCGAGAATTTTTAGCGCCAGTTGGACATCATCATCGTTGTACAGGCGGTGGCCTCCATCGGTACGCTCGGGTTTAAGCAGGCCGTATCGGCGTTGCCAGGCCCGCAGCGTGGTCGCATTGATGCCGCAAAGACGGGAAAATTCGCCGATGGAGTAAGACATTCCGTATACCTGATAACAGAGATTGCTTTTAATATACTACGAATTACGGCCGGTTGAATGCCGTGGCGCTGGTAATAAAGCGCTAGTCTTTTGCTTTAAAATCGATACTGGTATTTTTAAACGTCTGATAAGCGTCATCATCCGGCGCGGCGGGAATGTCGGCTTGCATAAATGCGGATACAACAGTGTTGCATAGTTCTTCATCCCCTTTTTCCACGGTCGCGGAATTCACGGTGCCATCACGCTGCAGCGACAAACGAATCCGACAGGTTTGCCCGGGATATTCCACGGAATCAGGCATTTTTGCCCTGATGGCGGTCATTATCTGTCGGGCGTAGGTCGCCCGACTTGATGGTTTCGACGAAGGGAAGCTGGCGAACAGATCGTCTACTTCAGTGGCGCTCGCCGCCGCGCGCGGCGTGGGCTGATGATGGTGACAACCTGCCAGCAGTAAAGGGAACAATAACAACACCAACGGCGATTTGTTCAGCATGGTAACGCGTCCTTGTTTGTTTGGTATGTGCCAATCATAACGGTAGGCGCTACGCCCTGATAGCTGCTAAACATAGGTGCTTCTACTGTTCGCTCGCCGATTCCCTGAGGACGATTATCACGACGGTTAGCGTAAATGCTGTGTTTCTGCACCGCAGATACTGCGTCGCCAGGCGCCGGGCGCCTGACCATACTGGCGCTTGAAGCTGCGGTTAAAGGATTGCTGGGAGTCGAAACCCAGTGCGATCGCCACGTTTAAAATAGGCTCGTCGCTGTTGGCTAAGCGTTCGACCGATCTTTGTAGCTTATGCATGCGAATATATTCAGCGAGAGGGTAACCGGTGTGCTCCTTGAAGATCCGCTGCAGGTGCCATTTCGAATAGCCCGCACGCCTGGCAACGGTCTCAATATCCAGACGGCTCTCGAGATTGTTGTCGATCCAATCGAGTAGATCGTGAATAACCGCAGCAGTGTTCATCTTGTTGCTCCACGCAGATAATAAAAGCATCTTTAATTGTTGCATTTAAGGTGGCTCGTTTTAGCATTAATTGCAAGTTTTATTGTTGCAATTAATTCCCTGCCTGAAATGGGCTTTTTTCGATCCAGATGAATAGCACATAAAGTGCAACAATTATTCTTGCACTTAGTTTAGCGCCTTCCTACAATCGCCGCGATAGTGTATTCGCAACTGTTACAGTTTTGTGGCGATGAACGACACAAATGGCCTTAAGCCTGCCCGGACAAAGGAAGTGGCGCAGCGTCTCCCGCAGCGTCTTGCCCGGCGGCGACAATTACCGGAATAAAAATAATGAGCCTGCAAAAAACCTGGGGAAAACGTCATCTGACTGCAGTAGGTATGGTGCTACTCTCGGCGCTGCTCGCCGGCTGCGATGAAGGCGTCGCGCAAAACGCCGCGCCGCAAGCGCCTGCCGTCAGCGCCGCTGAGGTGGTGGTGAAATCCATTAGCCAGTGGGATAGCTTTAATGGCCGGATTGAGGCGGTGGAAAGCGTGCAGCTCCGTCCCCGCGTTTCTGGTTATATTGATAAAGTGAATTACACCGACGGTCAGGAGGTGAAGAAGGGGGAGGTGTTATTCACCATTGACGATCGAACCTATCGCGCGGCGCTGGAACAGGCGCAGGCAACCCTGGCGAGAGCGAAAACGCAAGCCAGCCTGGCGCGCAGTGAAGCAAACCGCACCGATAAATTAATCAATACCAATCTGGTTTCCCGTGAAGAGTGGGAGCAGCGCCGCTCCGCTGCGGTCCAGGCGCAAGCGGATATTCGCGCCGCCCAGGCGGCGGTTGATGCCGCGCAGCTTAATCTGGACTTCACCAAAGTGACCGCGCCTATTGATGGCCGTGCCAGCCGCGCGTTAATCACCAGCGGTAATCTGGTCACCGCTGGTGATACCGCCAGCGTTCTTACCACGCTGGTGTCGCAGAAAACGGTTTATGTCTACTTTGACGTGGATGAGTCGACCTATCTTCACTACCAAAATCTTGCCCGCAGGGGGCAGGGGGCCTCCAGCAGCCACCAGGCATTACCGGTTGAGATCGGCCTTGTGGGCGAAGAGGGCTACCCTCATCAGGGCAAAGTGGATTTTCTGGATAATCAGTTAACGCCGAGCACCGGTACGATCCGCATGCGCGCGCTGCTGGACAATTCGCAGCGTCTGTTCACGCCGGGACTCTTTGCCCGTGTCCGCTTGCCGGGTAGCGCTGAATTCAAAGCCACGCTTATCGACGACAAAGCGGTACTGACCGATCAGGACCGTAAATATGTCTATATCGTTGATAAAGAGGGTAAAGCCCAGCGTCGCGATATTGCGCCGGGGCGGTTGGCTGCCGGTTTACGTATCGTCAAGCAGGGGCTGAACCCTGGGGATAAAGTCATCGTCGATGGTTTGCAAAAAGTGTTTATGCCGGGAATGCCGGTTAACGCGAAGACCGTTGCCATGACCACCAGCGCCGCCCTCAACTGATCCCTTATCTGAGAATCCGCCATATGGACTTTTCCCGCTTTTTTATCGACAGGCCGATTTTTGCCGCCGTGCTGTCGATTCTGATTTTTATCACCGGCTTGATCGCCATTCCGCTGTTGCCGGTCAGCGAATATCCTGATGTCGTACCGCCTAGCGTGCAGGTGCGGGCGGAATATCCCGGCGCCAACCCGAAAGTGATCGCCGAAACCGTGGCGACGCCATTGGAAGAAGCCATCAACGGCGTCGAAAATATGATGTACATGAAGTCCGTCGCAGGCTCTGACGGCGTATTGGTCACTACCGTCACTTTCCGTCCGGGAACCGACCCCGATCAGGCGCAGGTTCAGGTGCAAAACCGGGTCTCGCAGGCCGAGGCGCGTCTCCCGGAAGATGTGCGCCGTTTAGGCATCACCACCCAGAAGCAATCGCCAACGCTGACGCTGGTGGTGCATCTGTTTTCACCCGGCGGTAAGTACGATTCACTGTATATGCGTAACTACGCCACGTTGAAAGTAAAAGATGAACTCGCGCGTTTGCCAGGCGTCGGGCAGATCCAGATTTTTGGCTCGGGTGAATATGCGATGCGCATCTGGCTGGATCCCAATAAGGTTGCGGCGCGCGGGTTAACCGCATCGGATGTGGTGACGGCGATGCAGGAGCAAAACGTTCAGGTTTCCGCCGGACAGCTGGGCGCCGAGCCGCTGCCGAAAGAGAGCGATTTTTTGATCTCTATTAACGCCCAGGGGCGTCTGCATACGGAAGAAGAGTTTGGCAATATTATTCTGAAAACGGCGCAAGACGGTTCGCTGGTGCGCCTGCGCGACGTGGCGCGTATCGAAATGGGCTCGGGTAGCTATGCGCTACGTTCCCAGCTTAACAATAAAGACGCGGTCGGGATTGGTATTTTCCAGTCGCCGGGGGCGAATGCTATCGATTTGTCTAACGCCGTACGCGCGAAAATGAACGAACTCTCCACCCGTTTCCCGGAAGATATGAAATGGGCGGCGCCGTACGATCCGACCGTGTTTGTGCGTGATTCGATTCGCGCGGTGGTGCAAACGCTGCTGGAAGCGGTGGTGTTGGTGGTGCTGGTGGTGATTTTGTTCCTGCAGACGTGGCGTGCGTCGATTATTCCGCTTATCGCGGTGCCGGTATCGGTGGTGGGTACCTTCAGCATTCTTTATCTGCTGGGCTTTTCGCTGAATACCCTGAGTCTGTTCGGGTTGGTACTGGCGATCGGTATCGTCGTGGATGATGCCATCGTGGTGGTGGAAAACGTTGAACGAAACATCGAAGAGGGGCTGGCGCCACTAGCGGCGGCGCATCAGGCGATGCGCGAAGTCTCCGGGCCGATTATCGCTATCGCGCTGGTGTTGTGCGCGGTGTTTGTGCCGATGGCGTTCCTCTCCGGGGTAACGGGGCAGTTTTATAAGCAGTTTGCGGTGACGATTGCGATATCGACGGTGATCTCCGCCATCAACTCCCTGACGCTCTCGCCAGCGCTGGCTGCGCTGCTGTTAAAACCGCACGGCGCAGCGAAAGACTTCCCGACCCGGCTTATCGATCGCTTGTTCGGCTGGATTTTCCGTCCGTTTAACCGTTTTTTCCATCGTAGCTCAAACGGCTATCAGGGGCTGGTAGGCAAAACGCTCGGGCGACGCGGCGCGGTGTTTGTGGTCTACGTCCTGCTGCTCTGCGCCGCTGGCGTGATGTTTAAAGTCGTACCCGGCGGGTTTATTCCGACGCAGGATAAACTGTATTTAATTGGCGGTGTGAAAATGCCCGAAGGCTCTTCACTGGCGCGCACCGACGCCGTAATCCGCAAAATGAGCGAAATCGGTATGAATACCGAAGGCGTAGATTATGCGGTGGCGTTTCCGGGGCTTAATGCGCTGCAGTTCACCAATACGCCGAATACCGGGACGGTCTTTTTTGGTCTGAAACCGTTCGATCAGCGAAAACACACCGCTGCGGAAATTAATGCCGAGATTAACGCCAAAATCGCGCAAATTCAGCAGGGCTTTGGTTTCTCGATTCTGCCGCCGCCGATTTTAGGACTGGGTCAGGGTTCCGGCTATTCACTGTATATTCAGGATCGCGCCGGTCTGGGTTATGGCGCGTTGCAAAACGCGGTGAACGCGATGTCGGGTTCGATTATGCAGACGCCGGGGATGCATTTCCCGATCTCGACCTATCAGGCGAACGTGCCGCAGCTGGATGTGCAGGTCGATCGAGATAAAGCGAAAGCGCAGGGCGTGTCGTTGACCGACCTTTTCGGGACGCTGCAAACTTATCTGGGGTCATCGTATGTGAATGACTTTAACCAGTTTGGGCGTACCTGGCGCGTAATGGCGCAGGCTGACGGGCCGTTCCGCGACAGCGTGGAAGATATTGCTAATTTACGCACCCGCAATAATCAGGGCGAAATGGTGCCAATTGGCAGTATGGTGAATATTAATACCACCTACGGGCCGGATCCGGTGATTCGCTACAATGGTTATCCGGCGGCGGATTTGATTGGCGATGCCGATCCCCGCGTGCTCTCGTCCACGCAGGCGATGACGCAGCTGGCGGGCATGTCTAAGCAGATACTGCCGAATGGGATGAATATTGAGTGGACGGATCTCAGCTTCCAGCAGGCCACGCAGGGCAATACGGCGCTGATCGTCTTCCCGGTCGCGGTATTGTTGGCGTTCCTGGTGCTGGCGGCGCTATATGAAAGCTGGACGCTACCGCTGGCGGTGATCCTTATCGTCCCGATGACCATGCTCTCCGCGCTGTTTGGCGTCTGGCTGACCGGCGGCGACAATAACGTATTTGTGCAGGTGGGGCTGGTAGTGCTGATGGGGCTGGCCTGTAAAAACGCGATTCTGATTGTCGAGTTTGCCCGCGAACTGGAAATTCAGGGCAAAGGGATTATGGAAGCGGCGCTGGAAGCCTGTCGTCTGCGCTTACGCCCGATTATCATGACCTCGATTGCCTTTATTGCCGGGACGATTCCGCTGATTCTTGGCCACGGCGCGGGGGCGGAAGTGCGCGGCGTCACCGGGATCACGGTGTTCTCCGGTATGCTCGGCGTGACGCTGTTTGGGCTGTTCCTGACGCCGGTGTTTTACGTGACGCTGCGAAAACTGGTGACGCGCGGCAAACCGGTTAGGGACGTCCTGCCTGAGTAGGTCGCTGCTAATAACAAAAAACCGCCTTTTCGTTTAAGGCGGTTTTTTTTCGCAACAAGAAAAGTTAATGCGCTTCTTTATAGCGGGCAGTCAGCTCAGGCAGCGGGTCGCAGCCGCTGGTATCGGCTTTTTTGACCTCTTCCAGGGCGCTTGCCACGGTATGGCGAGCTAACACCGCGAGCGACGCCTGCTCGGCTTCATCGGCTACGGACTTAAAGTACCAGCAGGCGTTGGCGCTGATTACGCAGCGAGCCGGGACCTCAGGGCGAGACGCCCACAGTTTTTTATCTTCAATAACGGAAAGATAGATATCACGCAGCGTGATTTGATCGGCAGGACGGCCAAGATGAATAGAGCCGTTGCGGCCAAGTGTGGAGACGATGATGCCGTCGCGGGTGAGCGGAACCATGAGTTTACGGATAAAGCTCGGGTTGGCTTCCAGGCCGTAGGCCAGGATCGCACTCGTCGAACGTTCACCCAATTGCTCCGCCATCGCTACGCTGAGAACCATCTGCAAAGCTGTCGGGAAGCGGTAATCTAGCATTTTCTTGTCCTGGGTTGCGGTGAATCTTGTTCTTTTTGGCACCGCAGAGGTAAATAATCAGTGAGTAACACTATAACAAATACGGTAATTTTTTTGAAGCAATCTTAGCCAGGCCCCTTGCTTCCAGCCGCCAGCAGCGGCACGACGACATCGCTGATGGGGGTGGCAACGCCCAGCGTTCGGCCATAGCGCTGTATGACTCCGTTGCGGATGTCCCATTCCAGCGGACGATTGGCCTGACGGTCGGCAAGTATTGAGGTGCTTAAATCCGCCGGCGCCTGATGAAACCCTTCAACAATTTCCTGCGGCACGCTATCGGCGAGTACCGCCCCTGCGGCGCGGGCCACCGCCAGACACTCGTGTAGATAGGCCAGCGCCAGCCCGGTGATGTCCTGGCGCGAAAACATCCCGGCGCGACGATTTGCCAGTACCATCAGGCCCGCGACGGCGTTTTGCAGCAGTTTCCGCCAGGCGACCGATGTGAAATCTGCCGTCAACTCAACCGTGCAGCGGGTACCGTCGAGAACCTCGGCTATCTTCTGCCCTTGCGGCGTATCGGGTAGCGTCAGGCGCGGTTTGGCGCGTAACCATACCGAAGCATCCGCCTCACGTTGTGCCGGAAACCAGACGACCGAAGGCAACACCTTTGCACCGTTAACATAGGGTTTAAGCAGGCTTTCCTGTTCGACACCGTTCTGTAGTGCGCATACCACCGTGTTTTTATCGCACAGCGCGGTAAGCCAGCCCGCGCAATCCGCTACCTGGGTGGTTTTCACCGCCACAAACAGCAGCTCAATCGGGTGTTCCAGCGTATGCGGATCGGTCAATACTGGTCCTGGAATGATCGTTTCGCCGTCTTCGTGGCGCAAAACCAACCGTTGATGCGCGGTGCGCCCGCAGAGCACCGGTTTGCGGCCCGCTTCATGCAGTACGGCGGCAATGGTCGTGCCAATAGCGCCAGGACCTAGCAACGCAATGGAGGGTAGATTAGGCATCATGCATTCTCCTGAATGAACCGTATTCATTAATGAATCAAATTTTCGGCAAAAGCCAGGATCAATTGCCGATATCGGGCAACACTTAGAGCAAAGGCATGGTCTACGCTGGCATTGTGCTTTAAACTGCGCGCTGCAAAATTGAGTAGATAAACGATTAATCAGGCGGTAATGGCGATGAACGGTACGATCACAACGTGGTTTAAAGATAAAGGTTTCGGATTTATCAAAGATGAAAATGGTGATAACCGCTATTTTCACGTGATTAAGGTCGCCAATCCGGAACTGATTAAGAAAGATGCGGCGGTCACGTTTGAACCTACGACCAATAATAAAGGTCTATCGGCTTACGCGGTGAAGGTCATCCCGGAAAGCAAACATCTGTATATTGCCGGTGAGCGCCTGAAGCTGACATCGATCAAGTCTTACCTGGTCTACAGTGAGGAAGTGCCGGCAGATACGCGTATCGACAAGGAAAATGCGGTGCTCTCCGTGGGGCTGCTGATGAACAGCATCAAGCCCAAAGCGAGCGTGAAGCCGGGTGAAATGCGTACGCTGAAAAAGCTGGCGATCACTACCTTTCAGGGCACCACGCTCATCTTCTCTGAAGATGAAATCGACATCGACGCCACGGTGAAGCTCCTTAAAGTCTGACCCTGATTTTCCGTATCCGAATCATAATTCAAACGATTGTAGAAACGACGATGACAAAACTTACCTTACAAGAGCAGATGCTGAAAGCGGGTCTGGTCACCAGTAAAAAGATGGCTAAGGTTCAGAGAACGGCGAAAAAGTCACGTGTGCAGGCGCGTGAAGCCCGCGAGGCCGTTGAGGAAAACAAAAAAGCCCAGCTTGAGCGCGACAAGCAGCTCAGCGAGCAGCAAAAGCAAGCGGCTTTAGCAAAAGAGTATAAAGCGCAGGTTAAGCAGCTGATCGAAATGAACCGAATCACGATTGCGAAAGGCCATATCGCTTTTAACTTTACGGATAATAATCTCATCAAAAACATTGATGTGGATAAAACCACCCAGGCGCAGCTCATTAGCGGCCGTCTGGCGATTGCCCGTCTCGCTGTTGATAATAACGGTAAATATGAATACGCGATTATCCCTGCCAGCGTGGCGGATAAAATCGCCCAGCGCGACGCCGAGAGTATTGTGTTGAACAGCGCCCTGAGCCAGGAAGCAGAGGACGAAGACGATCCGTACGCTGACTTTAAAGTACCTGATGATTTGATGTGGTAATCAGGAGCAATGCGTTGCTGCCATTCATTGTGCGCCTTTCGTCATGGGGCGGGGGCGCAATTTCAGATACCGATCACAATTTTCCCGTTTATAAATATCCTTTCTGTCACTGGATGTTATCATCCAGCCGGTAAATACCTTTCAACTCTACCGAGGCTTTGATGCTGGAGAATGTAATCATCTGATAATCAGTTTGCCGACCTTTCAGGCCGGGCTGGTTATCACTGCGCTGAAATCGAATGCGGACACCGCTGCGTGTTTGCACGTTTTGCACATGATGATTAAACAGGTTTTCCAGTATGAATTTATCCCGTCAGGAACAACGTACCTTACACGTTCTCGCGAAAGGCGGACGTATTGCGCACATTCGCGATACCTCAGGCCGCGTCATCGCCGTGGAGTGCTATAGCCGCGAAGGCCTACTGCTCAGCGACTGTACGCTCGCCGTCTTCAAAAAACTCCGCACTAAAAAACTGATTAAATCCGTTAACGGCCAACCGTACCGCATCAACACCAGCGGGCTGAATAACGTTCGCGCCCAGCCGGATAACCGCTAAGGAGAGTGACATGACCACAACTATCGATATCCCACGTATCTTTACCATCAGCGAAAGTGAACATCGTATCCATAACCCCTTCACGGCGGAAAAATATGCCACGCTTGGCCGCGTACTTCGCCTGCAGGCAGGGGCGCAAATCCTCGACCTTGGCAGCGGTTCTGGAGAAATGCTCTGCACCTGGGCGCGGGACCATGCTATCGGCGGTCTGGGCATTGATATGAGCCCATTGTTTACCGCGCAGGCTAAACAACGCGCCGCAGCGCTTGGCGTTAGCGATCGCGTCACTTTTCTCCATAGCGATGCGGCAGGTTACGTTGCCGAACGGCAATACGATGTAGCGGCCTGTATCGGCGCGACGTGGATTGCCGGCGGCGTCGCTGGAACCGTGGCGCAGTTAGCCCGCAGCCTTAAGCCTGGCGGTATGCTACTTATCGGGGAACCCTGGTGGCGTAAGGTACCCGCCACAGAAGAACAAGCGCGCGCCTGCGGCGTTTCTGCGGTGGCCGATTTGTTGCCGCTTCCAGCGCTGGTCGCCACTTTTGGCGAACTGGGCTATGACATTGTTGAGATGGTGCTGGCTGACCGCGAAGGGTGGGACCGTTATGAAGCCGCTAAATGGCTAACGATGCGCCGTTGGCTGCGGGCGAATCCCGATGATGAATTTGCGGTTGAGGTACGTGCGGAGCTCGATGCCGCACCGCTTCGCCACGTCACTTATACCCGGGAATATTTCGGTTGGGGCGTTTTTGCGCTGATGCAGAAATAACTCTCGTTATATTTGGTCAATTTATTTGAACCATTCTGTTAAATAAACGCCATTTATACATTTTGGCTAAGGGGTAGAGTAGGAGAACCACAAGCAGACGCGGAACGTTATCTCCGCGTCTGCTGAATGTTTTGCCGAAATCAGGGGCTATCCTCATGAAAAAGATTGGATTTTTGTCATTTGGCCACTGGACGCCATCGTCGCAGTCGGCGACCCGTTCCGCTGCCGACACGCTTTTACAATCCATCGATCTGGCCGTTGCCGCCGAAGAGTTAGGCGCGGACGGCGCCTATTTTCGGGTTCACCATTTCGCCCGCCAGCTCAGTTCACCGTTCCCGCTGCTGGCCGCTATCGGCGCGAAAACTAAAAAGATTGAGATTGGCACCGGCGTTATCGACATGCGCTACGAAAACCCGCTATATATGGCGGAGGATGCCGGCGCTGCAGATTTGATAGCCGGTGGGCGTTTACAGCTTGGCATCAGCCGGGGCTCGCCGGAACAGGTGATTGATGGCTGGCGTCATTTCGGTTTTCAACCGCAGGATGGCGAGTCCGACGCTGACATGGCGCGGCGCCACACTGAGGTGCTGTTGGACGTGCTGCGCGGCGAAGGTTTCGCTAAACCCAACCCGCAACCGATGTTCCCCAACCCGCCGGGATTGCTGCGTCTCGAGCCGTACTCCGCCGGACTACGTGAGCGTATCTGGTGGGGCGCTGGCTCTAATGCCACGGCGATGTGGGCGGCGAAGCTCGGTATGAACCTGCAGAGCTCGACGCTTAAAGATGATGAGACGGGCGAACCATTCCATATCCAACAGGCGAAACAGATCCGCGCTTATCGTCAGGCCTGGACGGAGGCGGGGCACACGCGTACGCCGCGGGTATCGGTCAGTCGGAGTATTTTTGCCCTGATGGACGATCGCGACCGGATGTATTTTGGCTCCAGCCGGGATAACAGCGACAGTATTGGTTTTCTTGATGAGAAAACCCGCGCCATTTTCGGCCGCAGCTATGCCGCTGAACCCGATAAGCTCATCGAGCAACTGAAACAGGATGAGGCGCTCGCAGAAGCGGATACTTTATTGCTGACGGTGCCGAATCAGCTGGGCGTGGATTATAACGCTCACGTGATTGAGTCTATTCTGAAGCACGTTGCACCGGCAATGGGTTGGCGTGATTAAAAGAATGCCACGCGGGGCATTAATTGATGCTCCGCGATGACATAAAAATATTAGCTTTGTTTATCTTTTGAACAAAAAAAGTGATCTTGATCAAGCCATACCCGCGCAGACTTAAAGAATATTGCAATGCTGTAACAATATTATTCATGGCGAGGGATTTATGGCAATTAAGGATTTTTTTGTACAAACTGCACCAGGTCGGCGTCGCTATGGCGTCGCATTATTAGTTGGGGTTATTGCCGGAATTATGTCGGCATTCGTTAAGTGGGGGGCGGAAGTACCTCTGCCGCCGCGAACATTTTCCGGTGGGCGTGATGAATTTAATCCTCCTTATCTCTTTTTACGCGACTATCTTGGCATTGACCCTACACATACCGTCTACACCTTCTCTGAGCATATCATCAACCCGGTAATGGTCACGCATATCATCTTTTCGCTGGTGTTCGCGATTGGCTATTGCGTGGTGGCGGAGATATTCCCAAAAGTTAAATTATGGCAGGGAGTGTGGGCCGGGATTGTCGCCACCATTGCGGTACACTGGATTTCATTTCCGCTATTAGGACTTACGCCGTCGTTATTAAACATTCCGGCTGATGAATATATTTCCGAACTGCTTGGCCATATTTTTTGGTTCTGGGCAATTGAGATGATCCGCCGCGATCTGCGTAACCGAATTACCCATGAGCCTGACGCAGAAATTCCGTTAGATGCGCCATTCAGATAAGTCAAAATATAGTAGATAAGACTATAAAACAAATCTATGCTTCGGCGTAGATTTGTTATCCGGGATACTTCATTATTATCGAGTTGAGAAGCAATGATGCAAATTGCTATAGTGTGAAATGTTGACGGATGATTTTACTTTGCCGATAAGTAATGTTAAAACTACGATGGTTTATTTGCGGTGTTTTATTAGTCCTACTAATATTTATTGACGAAACTATTAGTGTGACGACTCATATAAATTATTTGAAATTTACATGGATATATTCCTCTTCGTTATTGTTTCTGAGTTTATCTATTGCCACTGGTATTGTTAATTCCAGCGTCGATTGGTTTTGATAAAATGTCAATAACTGCAGACAGAATACGGCAAAACTCCAGAGTATGGTTTACTGAGGGAAAACGAAAGAATATACCTGAAAGTGCGGTTACCTGGAAAAGCGATGCCAGAAAAAGTTGACTCTATAATGGTGAATTAGTCATGAAAAAATCCCGTTTAATCCCGCAGGCAAAATACTGGGATGAAGATCTATCCGAACCAACGGAAGAACAGCGTTACTATCCCCGGTTGATTCGGGTAAATGAAATTAATGATGTATGGATGGAGATCCCGCGTTACGAAAATCACGGATGGGGAGGGCTATGGTTTTTTGCAATTATTTCACTTATACCCCTTTGCAATTTTTTTGCTATGACTATTAGCTTAGGCTTTATATATGATTTATTTGGCAATTTAATATATTTTTTTATATGTATCTCATTCCCACTGTTTTGTTTTCGAACATTATTATTCGTTCCTCGTGGTGCTCCTGTCCGTTTTAATCGTAAACGCCAGAAGGTGTATGTCTATGAGCATCAGCGTAGCGTCTGGCCATGGAAGCGTTGGCCAACAACCATTAAGGTGTTCAACTGGGCAGATATTCGTGGCGAAAGGATATTTATGGCCGGACGCGCAGATTATGGCCACCGCTTGTATTGTGCAGTCTGTAAACCAGGAACAGACGAGGTTGTCGACCGATTTATTCTTAGCTGGACGGTGGGCGATATAAAAATGATTTACGGGCTATGGAGCCACTGCTGTCAATATATGCAGGGCAAGGCCGTGTCGGATAAACCGCTGAAGACGGAAATTCCGCTTAGCTGGACGCCATTTAAAAATATACACTGGCCAGAAGAGATTGACCGGGAATCAACAACGGCCGCCTCATAGAATGAAAAATCCGCGCCGGAGCGCGGATTTTATCGTCCGGGATTAGACGTTGAACAAGAAGTTCATCACGTCGCCATCTTTAACGATGTAGTCTTTCCCTTCCGCACGCATTTTACCGGCTTCTTTCGCGCCTTGTTCACCTTTATAAGCAATGAAATCTTCATAGGCGATGGTCTGGGCGCGGATAAAGCCTTTTTCGAAGTCGGTGTGGATTTTACCGGCAGCCTGTGGCGCGGTAGCGCCAACCGGAATGGTCCATGCGCGAACTTCTTTCACGCCAGCGGTGAAGTAGGTCTGCAGGTTCAGCAGAGCGTAGCCTGCGCGGATCACGCGGTTCAGGCCCGGCTCTTCAAGGCCCAACTCGGCCATGAACTCGTCACGCTCTTCGTCGTCCAGCTCGGCAATGTCGGATTCAACGGCGGCGCAAACCGGAACCACCACGGAACCTTCTTGCTCAGCGATAGCGCGAACCTGGTCGAGATACGGGTTGTTTTCAAAACCGTCTTCGTTAACGTTGGCGATGTACATGGTCGGCTTCAGGGTCAGGAAGCTCAGATAGCGGATCGCTTCTTTCTCTTCTTTGCTTAGATCCAGCGCGCGCAGCATGCCTGCTTTTTCCAGCTGCGGCAGGCATTTTTCCAGCGCGGCCAGTTCAACCTTAGCGTCTTTATCGCCGCCTTTGGCCTTCTTGGACACGCGGTGAATGGCGCGTTCGCAGGTGTCGAGGTCGGACAGCGCCAGCTCGGTGTTGATAACGTCAATATCTTCCGCCGGATCGACTTTACCCGCGACGTGGATAATGTTGTCATTTTCAAAGCAACGCACTACGTGGCCGATGGCTTCGGTTTCACGAATATTGGTCAGGAACTGGTTACCCAGGCCTTCGCCTTTGGACGCGCCTTTAACCAGACCGGCAATATCAACGAATTCCATGGTCGTCGGCAGGATACGCTGCGGCTTGACGATCTCAGCCAGTTTGTCCAGACGCGGATCGGGCATCGGTACGACACCGGTGTTCGGCTCAATGGTACAGAACGGGAAGTTGGCCGCTTCAATACCTGCTTTGGTGAGCGCATTGAACAGGGTGGATTTGCCGACGTTGGGCAAACCGACGATACCGCATTTGAATCCCATGATTTAAATCACCTTAATCTTTGGATAATCAGTCTGTTATGAATAACAGACTGTAGAAAAGTAAATAGCTTCGCCTATTATACACGGTGTGCGGCAAAAATTCCGCACGTCGGACGCTTATTGCGCTTTAAAGGCGTGTAAACGGTTGGTTGCTTTGGTTAAACCGTCTTTCAGCCACATCTCGGTACAGCGCGCCGCTTCATCAACCGCTTCGTCAATTAGCTTCTGTTCGCTGGCCGGTGGTTTACCCAGCACAAAGCCGACAACTTTATTTTTATCGCCCGGATGGCCAATTCCGACGCGTAAGCGGTGAAAGTTTGGGTTATTACCCAGCTTGCTGATAATGTCCTTCAGGCCATTATGACCGCCGTGTCCGCCGCCAAGTTTGAATTTAGCGACGCCGGGGGGTAAATCGAGCTCGTCGTGGGCGACCAGAATTTCATCCGGATTAATACGGTAAAAGGTAGCCATCGCGGCCACCGCTTTGCCGCTGAGATTCATAAAGGTGGTCGGCACCAGCAGGCGCACGTCTTCCCCCGCCAGGCTCAGGCGCGAGGTATAGCCGAAGAATTTGCTCTCTTCTCGCAGCGGCGCGCGGTGGCGCTCAGCCAGTAAATCTACGTACCAGGCGCCGGCGTTATGGCGCGTTGCCGCGTATTCCGCTCCGGGGTTAGCCAGGCCGACAATCAGTTTTATCGTCACTTTTTATTCCTGCATAGGCGTACTTTGCCGCGTAGTGTACTGCCTGCGTCGGCGCTTGACAAAATTCTGCCAGCGAAACGCTACCGTTGCTGATAATTTCCACTTTGAACCATTAGAATTTGATGTTGTTCAGTGGCTTATTTGTAAACTTTTGTTGATCAGATGTTCCCGAATGTGATCACTCACGCAATCACTCATATCCCTATTGTCTATACTTAACCTATAAATTTTGGGGATATTCCCATGTAGCCCAAGGTCCGGAGGTGACATATGAAACGCAGAAACGCTTCGTTACTCGGTAACATACTGATGGGTTTAGGGTTGGTTGTGATGGTGGTCGGCGTTGGTTACTCTATTTTAAACCAGCTTCCACAATTTAACCTGCCGCAATTCTTTGCTCATGGCGCGGTGTTGAGTATTTTCGTCGGCGCCGTTTTGTGGCTGGCGGGCGCTCGCGTTGGCGGTCATGAAAGAGTCTCCGACCGCTATTGGTGGGTACGCCACTACGATAAACGCTGCCGTCGCGACCAGCATCGTCACAGCTAACTGAATTCAGCTCGCCGGATCTCCCTTCCGGCGAGCCTCTCTTTTATTGCGTTAATTCAATATCCGCCAGCGCCGCGGTACGGTCCGGGTAGAAGCTCAGGCGTCCCGGAATCGGCTGGACGCCTGCGCGCGCTAAAGTACGCAGCGGCTGGAACTCAAGGTTCGATACCCGCAGCTCGCAGCCTTCCGGCAGGCGCTTCACAAAGCGCAAGAAAGCGTCAAGACCGCCGGCGTCCAGCACCGGCACCGCATCCCACTTCAGCACCACCACGCGCTTGCCTGCAATCCGGCTTTCCAAATCGGTGAACAATCCTTCCGCCGCGGCGAAGAACAGCGGGCCGATCACCCGTAGCACCAGTACATCGTCCGGCACTTCAACGTTGACCGGCGCCAGTCGCGTCATGCGCGCGATGCGGCGCATAAACAGCAGCGAAGCCAGCACGATACCGACGCTAATAGCGATGACCATATCGAACAGCACGGTCAGCGACATGCACATCAGCAGCACAACGATGTCGTCTTTTGGCCCGTGGCGTAGCAGGTTAATCACCTTATGCGCCTCGCTCATGTTCCACGCTACCATCAGCAGCAGGGCAGCCATGGCCGACAGTGGCAGCCACGAGAGCAGCGGGGCGAGGATTAGCAGCGCGAGGATCACCAGCAGGGCATGGATCACCGCGGAAATCGGCGAGGTCGCGCCGGCGCGCACGTTAGCCGCGGAGCGAGCAATCGCCGCGGTGGCGGTAATGCCGCCAAAGAATGGCGCGATGATATTGCCCAGGCCCTGGCCGACCAGCTCGCTATTCGCTTTGTGTTTGGTGCCGGTCATACCATCGAGCACCACCGCGCAGAGCAGTGATTCAATGGCGCCCAGCATCGCCATAGAGAAGGCGGCAGGCAGCAGCGCGCGCAGCGACGACCAGCTCAGGGTGAACTCCGAGCCCGGCATATCCCACGGCAACACCAGCTGCGGCAGCAATTGCGGGATACCGTTGCCCTGGCTGCCATCGGCGAGGATATAGTGGAACTGCGAGCCGATGGTCGCCACATGTCCGCCGAGTAAATTAACGATGCCCATCACCGCACAGCCCGCCAGCAGCGCCGGCAGGTGCCCCGGCAGGCGGATGCCCAAACGCGGCCAGAAAATCAGAATACCCAGCGTCACGATACCGATGGCGGCATCGCCAACGTTAATTGTCGGCAGCGCCATCACCAGCGCGCCGACTTTCTGCAGATAGTGCTCTGGGACATGCGCCATCTGCAGACCAAGGAAGTCTTTAATTTGCATGGTACCGATGGTGATGCCGATACCGGAGGTAAAGCCAAGGGTGACTGAAAGCGGGATATATTCAATCAGACGGCCAAAGCGGGCGAGGCCGAAAAGGATTAAGAAGATACCCGACATTAGCGTCGCCACCAGCAAGCCGGCCAGGCCAAACTGTTGTGACACCGGATAGAGGATCACCACGAAGGCCGCGGTGGGGCCGGAAACGCTAAAGCGTGAACCGCCGGTCAGGGCGATGACGATTCCCGCCACCGCCGAGGTGTAGAGTCCATATTGAGGCGCTACGCCGCTGCCAATTGCTAACGCCATCGCCAGCGGGATAGCGATGATCCCGACGGTTATCCCGGCGATGAGATCGCGGGTAAAGCGCGATGCAGTGTATTTTTCTTTCCAGCAAGCGTCGATGAGGGCGCGGAAAGGCATCACATGTGAGGAAAATAATCTATTCACAATAATGTTTCATCCATGAGCGCATCATCTGTCAACTGAATGGCAGGTGAAGGAGGCATTAGTCATACAAATATGAACCAGAGACAAAAAAACCCGCCGCAGCGGGTTTTTCGGCTGGGCTCGATTAGTGCTCGAACATAGCGGAAATGGATTCTTCGTTGCTGATACGACGAATCGCTTCGGCCAGCATACCTGACAGGGTCAGGGTGCGGACTTTGTCCAGCGCTTTGATTTCCGGCGTCAGCGGAATGGTATCGCAGACGACGAATTCATCAATCACAGAGTTTTTAATGTTCTGGATAGCATTGCCGGAGAAGATCGGGTGAGTCGCGTAGGCGAAGACACGTTTCGCACCGCGTTCTTTCAGCGCTTCCGCTGCTTTACACAGGGTACCGCCGGTATCGATCATGTCATCAACCATCACGCAGTCACGGCCAGCGACGTCGCCGATGATATGCATCACCTGAGAAACGTTAGCGCGCGGGCGGCGTTTATCGATGATCGCCATGTCGGTATCGTTCAGCAGCTTCGCGATAGCGCGAGCGCGAACCACGCCGCCGATGTCCGGAGAAACCACGATCGGGTTGTCCAGATTCAGCTGCAGCATATCTTCGAGCAGAATTGGGCTACCGAATACGTTATCAACAGGAACATCAAAGAAGCCCTGAATCTGTTCAGCGTGCAGGTCAACGGTTAGTACGCGGTCAACGCCGACACTGGACAGGAAGTCAGCGACGACTTTAGCGGTGATTGGCACACGAGCGGAACGTACGCGACGGTCCTGGCGGGCATAGCCGAAGTAAGGGATAACAGCGGTGATACGACCTGCAGAAGCGCGACGCAGGGCATCAACCATAACAACCAATTCCATCAGGTTGTCATTGGTGGGAGCACAAGTGGACTGGATGATGAAAATATCACCACCGCGTACGTTTTCGTTGATTTGTACGCTGACTTCGCCGTCGCTAAAACGACCTACAGCGGCGTCGCCAAGAGAAGTGTACAGGCGGTTGGCAATACGTTGTGCTAGTTCCGGGGTGGCGTTACCAGCAAAAAGCTTCATATCAGGCACGAGAAGAACCTCAGGCATGCGTCCAGTGGTGGATGAAACGGGCCATTAAACTGTGCGGGCCGGCGCCATCTCATCCAGGCGGTGTATTAAAGAGCACGATGCAACGTCTGGAACAGGGTGACGTTGTCACCGATACTCTGTTTGCCCGGCAAACTTGCCGTTATTCATGCAAAAAGCAGAATTACTTCAGTAGGGCTTGCTTCAGCGGCGAGACATTTATTCCTCGCGCAACAAAGCCTTGCAGCCATTCCGGGGCTTTTTCCAGCACCTGACGAGCGGCGGATTCGGTGTCAAATTCAGCAAACACACAGGCTCCTGTGCCAGTCAGGCGCGACGGCGCGTATTCTAACAGCCAGGAAAGCGTTGCATCAACCTCACGAAAACGTTTTCTTGCGATAACCTCGCAATCGTTGCCGAATTCACAGTTTAGTAAGGTATTAATTGACCTGCTCGGGGTATTTCGTGGTAACTCCGGATCGCGAAAAATGATCGGCGTCGGGATACTCACGCCCGGGTGGGCGACCAGATACCATTTTTCCGGCGGATCGACCGGGGTGAGAATCTCGCCAACCCCTTCGGCAAACGCCGCGTGACCGCGAACGAAAACCGGGACATCGGCGCCGAGCTGTAGCCCAAGCGTCGCCAGCTGGTCTTCGCTAAGCCCGCAGCCCCACAGATGATTGAGGGCTACCAGCACCGTCGCGGCGTTAGAAGAGCCGCCGCCTAAGCCGCCGCCCATCGGCAGGCGTTTGTCGATGCTGATATCCGCGCCGCTGCCTGCGGGGAGTTGACCGTGAGACTCCGCCGCCGCCATCAGTAGCCTGGCGGCGCGAATAATCAGGTTCTCTTCATCCGGCACGCCGGCGACCGGCGTTAACAACCGCAGTTTGCCGTCGCGGCGCGGTTCAATGGTCAGCGTGTCGCCATAGTCGAGAAACTGAAACAACGTCTGTAGCGTGTGATAACCATCGGCGCGTTGACCGGTGATATACAAAAACAGATTCAATTTTGCGGGGGCGGGCCAGCGACTCATCATTTCACAATCCAGTTATCCATTTTCAGCTTGATGCGCTGGCTGCCGTTGTTGAGTTCCATATTTGACGGCAGGGTGGGTTTGGTGTCGCTGGTGTAGCCGCTGTAGGTCACGTGCCAGGTTTTACCGTTCTGCGTGTAGTTGAGTTCGCGCAGGCGGTACTGGTCATCCAGCGAATAGTCGGTTGCATCGCCCGGCAGGCCGATAATCCACTGACGCAGGCTGTTAAGCGGGATCGGCATGCCGGTCAGGCGGCCAATCATCTCTTCGGCATCGGTGGCATTGTAGGTCTGGCCTTTGTTGTCAATTAATTGGACGCCGCCCGGCTGCGCGGTTAATGACAGTTCGGTGCTGCCAAGCGGGTTGGTCAGCAGCAGGCGGTAGCGGTCCTGGCCGGTTTGTTGCCAGAAGAAACGGGCATACACTTTCTGCTCATCGGAAAGATAGGCAAACGCCCCGCGGGTCTGGAACTGGTTAAGGTTGCGGACATCCTGCTGGTGCTGGCGCCATTGCGGGGAGTCCGGGCTTTTGCCGGGCCCTTGCGGCGGAGTATTGATTGCACAGGCGGTCAGAACGAGGCTTGCCAACGGCAGCAGGCGGAACAGTCGATTCATAATGATGACAAATCCTTGATGTCTACAGTGAAATGCGGCGACTGATGGTTCGCACACCGATTTGTGTAGCGGGTTGCAATAATAACCCTTAATGCTAGCGTCGCTGGCCGATAGCGTCTACGTTCAAGTTGTCTGAAATCAAAAAATTACCGTTAGTGGCTATTAAGCCCTGACTATTACTCCAAAAGGGGGGCGTCTCTTTTATTGAGTACGCGCATCCTGTATGATGCGCTCAGACTAACCTTAGCAACGCTGGTACTATTCCCTCACCATGACCCTTTTAGCTCTTGGCATCAACCACAAAACAGCTCCGGTAGCGCTGCGAGAACGCGTAACGTTTTCGCCGGATACGCTCGACAAGGCGCTGGAGAGCTTATTGGCTCAGCCGATGGTGCAGGGCGGGGTAGTGTTATCTACCTGTAATCGCACGGAGCTGTATCTCAGCGTTGAAGAGCAGGACAACCTGCAGGAAGCGCTGATCCGCTGGCTATGTGACTTCCACGGCCTGAATGAAGAAGACCTACGTAAAAGTCTTTATTGGCATCAGGATAACGACGCCGTCAGCCATCTGATGCGTGTCGCCAGCGGCCTGGATTCACTCGTGCTTGGCGAGCCGCAAATCCTCGGGCAGGTGAAAAAAGCGTTTGCGGATTCCAGCCGCGGCCATCTGAACGTCAGCGAACTGGAGCGCATGTTCCAGAAATCGTTCTCGGTGGCTAAGCGCGTACGGACCGAAACCGATATCGGCGCCAGCGCCGTTTCCGTTGCTTTCGCCGCCTGTACGCTGGCTCGGCAAATTTTTGAATCGCTCTCCAGCGTCACGGTGTTACTGGTTGGCGCGGGGGAAACTATCGAACTGGTCGCCCGCCATCTGCGCGAACATAACGTTCGCAAAATGGTGATTGCCAACCGCACCCGTGAACGCGCCCAGGCGCTGGCGGATGAAGTCGGCGCGGAAGTTATCGCCCTCAGCGATATCGACGAGCGCTTAAAAGACGCCGATATAATTATCAGTTCTACCGCCAGCCCGCTGCCGATCATCGGCAAAGGGATGGTCGAGCGCGCGCTGAAGGCGCGCCGCAATCAGCCGATGCTGCTGGTGGATATCGCGGTGCCCCGCGACGTCGAGCCGGAAGTCGGCAAGCTGGCCAACGCCTATCTGTACAGCGTTGATGACCTGCAAAATATCATTCAGCACAATCTGGCGCAGCGTAAGGCCGCGGCGGTGCAGGCGGAATCGATCGTCGAGCAGGAAACCAGCGAATTTATGGCCTGGCTGCGCGCCCAAAGCGCCAGCGAGACTATCCGCGAATATCGTTCCCAATCCGAGCAGGTTCGCGAGGAGCTGACGGCGAAAGCGCTTGCCGCGCTGGAGCAGGGCGGCGATGCGCAGGAAATTATGCAAGATCTGGCCCGTAAGCTGACCAACCGCCTGATCCACGCTCCAACCAAATCTCTTCAGCAGGCTGCCCGTGACGGGGATGATGAACGCCTGCATATTCTGCGCAACAGCCTCGGGCTGGAATAGCGCACATTTCTCTATTTAAAGACAGGGTGAATTCACGCCTATGAAGCCTTCTATTGTTGCTAAACTGGAAGCTCTGTACGAACGCCATGAAGAAGTTCAGGCGCTGCTTGGCGACGCCGCCACCATTGCCGACCAGGACCGTTTCCGCGCGCTGTCGCGCGAATATGCGCAGCTTGGCGATGTTGCCCGCTGCTATACCGACTGGCGCCAGGTGCAGGACGATATCGAAACCGCGCAGATGATGCTCGACGATCCGGAAATGCGCGAAATGGCGCAGGAAGAGCTGCGCGATGCCAAAGAAAAAAGCGAAGCGCTGGAACAACAGCTGCAGGTGCTGCTGCTGCCGAAAGATCCGGACGATGAACGTAACGCTTTTGTCGAAGTTCGCGCCGGCACCGGCGGCGATGAAGCGGCGCTGTTCGCCGGGGATCTCTTCCGCATGTACACCCGCTACGCCGAGGCCCGCCGCTGGCGGGTCGAAATCATGAGCGCCAACGAAGGCGAACATGGCGGATTTAAAGAAGTGATTGCCAAGATCAGCGGCGACGGCGTCTATGGGCGGCTGAAATTTGAATCCGGCGGCCATCGCGTCCAGCGCGTTCCGGCGACCGAATCCCAGGGGCGTATCCACACCTCCGCCTGTACCGTGGCGGTGATGCCGGAGCTGCCGGAAGCCGAAATGCCGGATATCAACCCGGCGGACCTGCGTATTGATACCTTCCGCTCCTCGGGCGCGGGCGGTCAGCACGTCAACACCACCGACTCCGCTATCCGTATTACCCACTTGCCGACCGGTATCGTCGTTGAGTGTCAGGACGAACGTTCACAGCATAAAAACAAAGCCAAGGCGCTGTCGGTGCTGGGTGCGCGTATTCGCGCCGCCGAAGTCGCCAAGCGTCAGCAGGCGGAAGCGTCTACCCGCCGTAACCTGCTGGGCAGCGGCGACCGCAGCGACCGCAATCGTACCTACAACTTCCCACAGGGGCGCGTGACCGACCACCGTATCAACCTGACTCTTTACCGTCTGGATGAAACCATGGAAGGCAAACTGGATATGCTGATCGAACCGATTGTGCAGGAATTCCAGGCTGACCAGCTGGCGGCGCTTTCCGAGCAGGAATGATGACCTTTCGACAGTGGCTTACTCAGGCAATAGCCCGGCTCGGCGCGAGCGACAGCCCGCGTCGCGACGCCGAGATCTTACTGGGGTACGTCACCGGCAAAGCGCGGACCTGGATCCTCGCTTTTGACGAAACCGTATTGACGGCGGAACAGTTGGCGGAGCTGGAAGCATTGCTGGCGCGCCGCGCCAACGGCGAGCCGGTGGCTCATCTGGTTGGTCAGCGCGAGTTCTGGTCGCTGCCGCTGTTTGTCTCGCCGGCGACGCTGATCCCGCGGCCCGACACCGAATGCCTGGTCGAGCAGGCGCTGGTACGCTTGCCGCAGACGGCCTGCCGTATCCTGGATCTTGGCACCGGCACCGGCGCTATCGCCCTGGCGTTGGCCAGCGAGCGGGCGGACTGCGAGGTCACTGCCGTTGATTTTATGCCTGACGCCGCGGCGCTCGCCGCGCGCAATGCCGCTCATCTCGCTCTCAACAACGTGACCGTGCTGCAGAGCGACTGGTTTAGCGCGCTCAAGGGGCAGAGGTTCGCGATGATTGTCAGTAATCCCCCCTATATCGATGAAACCGATCCGCATCTTGCCGAGGGCGATGTCCGCTTTGAGCCGAGAACGGCATTGGTCGCCGCCGACCAGGGGCTGGCCGATTTAGCGCATATCATCCGTGAAGGGCGTCAGTACTTGTTACCCAACGCTTATATGCTACTGGAGCATGGCTGGAAGCAGGGCGAGGCGGTACGCGCATTGTTTAATGAAGCAGGTTATCTCGATGTCGAGACCTGCCGCGATTATGGCGATAACGAACGTCTGACTCTCGGGCGTTGGCCGCACAAGGAGCAAGCCGGCGAATGAATTTATTTACTGCAGTACTCTATTTGCATATTGCCTGCGTGGTGACATCCGTCGGGCTTTTCGTGCTGCGTTACTGGTGGACCTACAGCGGCAGCGCGATGCTCAACCAGCGCTGGGTGCGTATCGCGCCGCATTGTAGCGATACGCTGCTGTTTCTCAGCGGCGCGGGATTAATGGCGATTACGCACTATCTGCCGTTTACCGAAGATGGCGCATGGCTGACTGAAAAGCTGTTTGGCGTTATCATTTACATCGCATTAGGATTTATTGCGTTGGGCCGACGTCGCCCGCGCCGCCAGCAGACCCGGTTCATCGCCTTTCTGCTGGCGCTGGTGGTGTTGTTCTTCATCGTTCAACTCGCCATCACAAGAATACCGTTACTGGGGTAAGGCATGAGGTCATTAGCTGATTTCGAATTTAACAAAGCGCCATTATGCGAAGGCATGGTCCTCATTTCTGAATTGATCCGCGACGACTTTCCGACGCACTTTGTGCAGGATGAGCTGCAGCGGTTGTTAACACTGGCGCAGGAAGAGATTGCCACCTCCTGGGATCAGGAGCGTCAGCTCGACCGGCTGCTGGAATTGTTCTATCACGAGTGGGGCTTCGGCGCGTCGCAGGGCATTTATCGTCTGTCCGATGCGTTATGGCTGGATAAAGTGCTGGTGAATCGCCAGGGGAGCGCCGTGTCGCTGGGGGCGATTCTGTTATGGATTGCCCAGCGTCTGGATTTACCGGTGGTACCGGTTATTTTCCCCACGCAGATGCTGCTGCGCGCCGACCCGGAAGCCAGCGAAGAGATGTGGTTGATTAACCCATTCAACGGCGAGACGCTTGATGAACACACGCTTGAGGTGTGGCTGAAGGGGAATATCAGCCCGGTGGCAGAACTGTTCAATGAAGATCTCGATGAGGCCGATAACGCCGAAGTGATCCGCAAACTGCTCGATACGCTGAAATCGGCGTTGATGGAAGAGCGGCAGATGGAGCTGGCCCTACGCGCCAGCGAAGCGCTGCTGCAGTTCAATCCCGAAGACCCGTATGAAATTCGCGACCGCGGGCTTATCTATGCCCAACTGGAGTGCGATCACGTGGCGCTGTTGGATCTCAATTATTTCGTTGAGCAGTGTCCGGAGGATCCGATTAGCGAGATGATCCGTGCGCAGATCAACACGATTTCACATAAACAAATTACATTGCATTAGTCTGGAACCATTCCGGTTACACCCTGATAAGGCGATCTTATGAAACAAAAAGTGGTTAGCATTGGTGATATCAACGTAGCAAACGACCTGCCGTTCGTGCTGTTTGGCGGAATGAACGTGCTGGAGTCCCGCGATCTTGCGATGCGTATCTGCGAACACTATGTGACCGTCACGCAAAAGCTGGGCATTCCGTATGTGTTCAAAGCCTCTTTTGATAAAGCCAACCGTTCTTCCATTCACTCCTATCGTGGGCCGGGTCTGGAAGAAGGGATGAAGATTTTCCAGGAGCTGAAGCAGACCTTCGGCGTGAAAATCATCACCGACGTCCACGAAGCCAGCCAGGCGCAGCCGGTGGCCGATGTGGTTGACGTGATTCAGCTGCCAGCGTTCCTCGCGCGTCAGACTGACCTGGTGGAAGCGATGGCTAAAACCGGCGCTGTCATCAACGTCAAGAAACCGCAATTCGTCAGCCCGGGCCAGATGGGCAACATCGTTGATAAATTTATTGAAGGCGGGAACGACAAAGTGATCCTGTGCGATCGCGGCGCTAATTTCGGCTACGACAACCTGGTCGTTGATATGCTCGGCTTCGGCGTAATGAAGAAAGCGTCCAACAACTCGCCGGTCATCTTTGACGTGACCCACGCCCTGCAGTGCCGCGACCCGTTTGGCGCTGCTTCAGGCGGTCGCCGCGCTCAGGTGACGGAACTGGCTCGCGCCGGGATGGCGGTGGGTATCGCCGGTCTGTTCATTGAAGCGCATCCGGATCCGGATCACGCGAAATGTGACGGCCCGTCCGCGCTGCCGCTGGCTAAACTGGAACCGTTCCTGAAGCAAATGAAAGCGATCGACGATCTGGTGAAAAGCTTCGACGAGCTGGATACCAGCAACTAAGTTTCGCTGAGCTGTAAAAAAGCCTGCCGGTTTCGCCACCGACAGGCTTTTTTTTGGGCTTTATTACTGATTACCCGGTCAGGCAAATATCGTCATCAGGTAGGCGGCGAACAGCGCCAGATGCGCCGCGCCGTTAAGGACATTGGTGCGCCCGGTTGAGAACGAAATGTGGCACAGCACCAGCGACGCCACCATCACCACCATTTCCGGCGCTCCCAAACCGAAGCGGAGTTCATTGCCGGTAAGGAAGGCGATAAGCGTGACGACAGGCACCGTCAGGGAAATCGTCGCCAGCACCGAACCGAAGAACAAATTCATCGCGCGCTGTACCTGGTTGTTCAGCACCGCTTTCAAGGCGCCGAGTCCTTCCGGCGAGAGAATCAATAGCGCCACCAGGAAACCGGTAAAGGCCACCGGCGCGTTCATGCTGGTCAACAGCGTTTCCAGCGGATTAGCGTTCATTTTGGTAACGGCGATAACCGCAACCAGGTGTACCAGTAACCAGGCCGTGTGCCAGCCGCTGCTATGCGCCGAGGGCTTACCGTGATGCGGGTCGTCATCGTCGCTGTCATCTTCATGCTCGTACACAAACAGGCTCTGGTGTGTTTTGGTCTGAATGAGCAGGAATACGCCATACATGGCGGCGGAAATCAGCGCCACCAGTAGCGCCTGGCCGGTGCTGAAATTGGCGCCCGGTAACGCCATCGGGAATACCAGTACGATAATCGCCAGCGGGAAGAGGGCGATCAGATACTGCTTGATACCAAACAAATTCATATACTGCGTGGCGAATTTACGTCCGCCCAGCAGTAAAGAGAAGCCGACCAGACCGCCGGTGACGATCATAATGATTGAATATAACGTATCGCGCATTAGCGTTGGCGCGGCGTCGCCGGTCGCCATTAATGCGGAAATGAGGCTCACTTCAAGAATGACCACTGACAGGCTCAAAATTAATGAACCATAGGGCTCGCCGAGGCGGTGAGCAAGAACGTCGGCATGGCGAACCACGCTAAATGCGCTACTCAGAATCCCGACCAGCGCCAGAATATTAATCGCAACGACCACTGGTAGTGATTGACTGCTTCCCCAGAGAAACAGCACCACCAGTGCTAAAACCGGAAAAACGAGGGAGGTCTCCTTGTGGCGGGTCTTAACCGCCTCATGTGCATGTGTCATGAACCATCTCCATTTATGCAGGTGTTATAATTATAGATAACGTAAGTTGATAAAATAACAGACATTGATTGGTTTAATTTGTATTTTTACTTAAATTTACCACTCTTGCATAAGAAATGCGTTGGTCTGCTAAAAAAGGCTATTACGTATGTTTTATACATATTTTTCAGATGATTACTAAAAATCATTTCTCAATATTCATGTCATTTGCCAACCCGGGAATTGTGTTCCAGACTTAGCTTTTACCCTGATTCTGGAGGTCATTATGCCTTACCGTAGTAAACAAGAACTTCCCGATAGCGTTCAGCACGTCTTGCCGGAACACGCGCAGGAAATTTATAAAGAAGCTTTCAATAGCGCGTGGGATCAATATAAAGATAAAGCCGACCGTCGCGATGATGCCAGCCGTGAGGAGACGGCGCATAAAGTCGCCTGGGCGGCGGTGAAAAATGATTATCAAAAAGGCGATGACGACAAATGGCATAAGAAAAAGTAATCACTTTTGCGATCTAATTTTTTGTCAGCCCCCTTGTCAACGCTCCGTTAATTGCTTATTGAGTAATAAAGCTGGATAATAATTCAGCAATATTCACGGATGGCACAGATTATCGCCGGGAAGCAGGCAGTGGCGGAGGTAGTAGAAAGTGTTAACTCGTGATTTCTTAATGAATGCGGATTGTAAAACGGCGTTTGGCGCGATTGAGGAATCGCTGCTGTGGTCGGCGGAGCAGCGGGCGGCCTCGTTGGCGGCGACTCTGGCCTGTCGTCCGGATAACGGTTCGGTGTGGATTTTCGGCTACGGTTCGTTGATGTGGAACCCGGCGCTGGAATACAGCGAATCCTGCACCGGTACGCTGCCGGGTTGGCATCGCGCGTTTTGCCTGCGCCTGACCGCCGGTCGTGGCAGCGCGCATCAGCCGGGCAGGATGCTGGCGTTGAAGGAAGGCGGCCGTACCACCGGCGTGGCCTATCGTCTGCCGGATGAGACGCTGGAGCAAGAGCTGACGTTACTGTGGAAGCGAGAAATGATCACCGGCTGCTATTTGCCAACCTGGTGCCGTCTGGAGCTTGATGACGGCCGCACGGTGAATGCGCTGGTGTTTATTATGGATCCGCGCCACCCGCTGTATGAATCCGATACCAGCGCGCAGACCATTGCGCCGCTGATAGCCCGCGCCAGCGGGCCGCTCGGCACCAATGCCCAGTATCTCTTTTCGTTGGATCAGGAATTACGCAAGCTTGGCATGCGCGACGCCAGTCTTGACGATCTGATTATCCAGGTGCGACATCTGGTCGGCGAGGCGAGCCAACCTGGGCTCGCATAAAACGCCCGGTCTACCGGGCGTGGAGATTCAGGCGGGAACGTAGCTAATGGAGTGCTCGAGGGACTGACTATGGCTGTCGATCAGCACGTTCCAGGTGCCGCTGTAGGGCACGGTGAGATAAGCGCTGTCCCTGTCCTGCACGCTAAAAATATCGGCGTGGCTGTCGCCGGCGGCCTTGGCGCTCATTAAGTGAATATGACAGCGCTCTGAACAGCGCACCACCAGCGTATCACCGCCGAATAACGTTAAACTTGCTTTTACCATTGCCATTTTCATACCCCGTTTCTGTCTCTGAATTCATCAACCCGCGCGTGATATTGTTCACACTTTGCTCGTTGCATAACACCAAAGGGGGAGCGTGTGGATGATGATTTCGATCAACAAAATGGATAACGATTAAACAAAAATGACAATCTTCCTGAAAGCGTTCAGCTGGCGTACTTTTGCATCAGCAATGCCCACCAGCCTGACATTTAATGCTGTTAATGGCGGTTAATTCAGAAGGTCAGCACTTTATCCGCCGCCAGCGTCCACTGCGCCAGCTCGACCAGCGTTCCCACTTCCACGCCATCTACTAATGGCAAATGGGTGATCCCGCGTCCGTCCGTACAGGTCTTGCAGAGTTTTACCGGCACATTCTGCGCGGTGAGGATCTCCAGCATCTGCTGGATGTTATAGCCTTCCGCCGGTTTCTGTCCGCGAAGCCCGGCGGTCACCGCATCGGACATTAAAAACAGCTTCAGATCGAGGTCTGACTCCTGCTCACGCAGGGCGATAGCCAGGCGCAGGCTATTAAACAAGGATTCACTGCCGTAAGCGGCTCCGTTGGCGACAATCACAATACGTTGCATAAAGACTCCTTTTATCAGGCATGGTTATTGCTTAGCTTTATCTAAAGACGTAATTCGGGAGGGGGTATGAATAATACGACCGGCATGACGCCTGAAGCAATCGGCTGGTTTCATTATGCGCGCCAGCTACAAAAACAGCAGCTCCGCCAGCTAACGCAGCAAGGGACGCTGGCGAGCGAAATAAGTGGGTTGGTCCATATGCTGCAGTGCGAGCGCGGCGCCTCCAATATGTGGCTCTCTTCCGAGGGCCGCTTGTATGACGCCGAGCGTCGGGCTGGCGGGGCGCTGGTGGACGCGCGCTTAAGCGCTTTTTATGCCGCGCTGCAACCGGCGCGGGAATCCGCCAGCAGCGCGCTGTGTTGGCGTATAGCCAGCGCGGTGTGGTATCTGGCGCAGCTTCCGGCGCTGCGAGCGGCGGTGCAAGACCGCGCGGTGGACGCTCAGGAGGCCACTCAGCGCTTTAGCCGTATTATTCGCCATTTATTGAATATTGTGCCGCAGTTGAATGACAGCATTGACGATCCGCAGATCGCCGGGCGCATGGTCGCCCTGTACAGCTTTATGCAGGGTAAAGAGCTGGCGGGCCAGGAGCGCGCGCTGGGAGCGTTGGGCTTCGCGCGCGGCCAATTTAACGGCGAGCTCCGTCAGCAGTTGGTTGACCGCATTGACGGTCAGCAGCCCTGTTTTGACAGCTTTCAGGCGCTCTCCGGTCTGCCGCGGGCGCTTGAGCTGCTGCAGGGTTGCGAAGCCGGGCGCGAGATTGAACAACTGCGGCGCATCGCCTGTACCCGCCAGCCCTCGGCGGACGAAGGGGCCGCGGCGCAGCGCTGGTTTAGCCTGCAAACTGAACGGCTTGAGCAGATGCGCAGTCTGGAGGAGGCGTTGATTGCCGACCTGCTCAGCGCGACCCGGCAACTGCTCGAACGTGGAGAAGACGATATGCCGCCGCTGCAATGGCCTGAAGAAGAGTGCGGCGATAGCCTGACTTTGCGCCTGGATAAGCAGCTGCTGCCGCTGGTCCGCCAGCAGGCGTGGGAACTTGAGCAACTCTCCGGCCAACTGGCCTCGCTGCAAGCCGCATTTGAGGAGCGCAAGATTATAGATAAAGCGAAAGCGCTGCTGATGAGCCATCAGGGAATGCAGGAAGAACAGGCCTGGCAGGCGTTGCGTAAAATGGCGATGGATAAGAACCAGCGGATGGTAGAAATCGCCCGCGCGCTGCTGACGGTGAAAGCTCTGCTGCCGGACTCATCGTCAAATTGAATGCACAATCAGCGGGCAGGCATTGCCTGACGATGGTGCAATAGTTGACGCGGAGAGCGGTAAAACAACGTCTGGCGGGCAATAACACAAATTGGCATCCGCTTTGCATTACTGAACTTGAGTGAATCAACAATTTGAGACAACGGACCAACGGCGGTCTGAAGGTCTCTGGATAAAGGCGTCCTGCGGTGCGAAAGCACTGCCGGGCGCTTTTTTTTTGCGCGTTCTGGAGCGGCTATGGGCGATAAAGTTTTCATTTCACGACGGCGCTTTTTGCAGGCCGGGGCGGCGCTGAGCGGCGCTATGCTGCTGCCCGGCGTGATGCAGGCGGCGTGGGCGGCGGGTTCCGATAAGCCGGAGTTGGCCACCGTGCGGGTCGGATTCATCCCGCTAACCGACTGCGCGCCGCTGGCGATTGCGGCATTGAAAGGATTCGATAAAAAGTATGGCATCAGCCTGCAGCCAAGTAAGGAAGCTAGTTGGGCGGCAGTGCGCGATAAGCTGGTCGCCGGCGAACTCGATGCGGCGCATATCCTCTACGGCATGCTGTATGGCCTTGAGCTTGGTATTGCCGGCAAACCGCAGCAGATGGCCAACCTGATGACCCTGAACCGCAACGGTCAGGCGATCACCCTCTCTAGTGACCTACAGGCGCAAGGCGTGAGCGATAGTCATGGGCTCAAGCGGCTGATCGACCAAAAAGCGCCGGGCAGCTACACCTTCGCCCACACCTTTCCTACCGGCACCCATGCGATGTGGCTCTATTACTGGCTGGCGAACGCCGGTATCGACCCCTTCGCCGATGTGCGCATGGTGGTCGTGCCGCCGCCGCAAATGGTGATGAACATGCGCATCGGCAATATGGTTGGCTTCTGCGTTGGCGAACCCTGGAACGCGCGAGCGATCAACGATCGCATTGGTTTTACGGCGGCAACCAGCCAGCAAATCTGGGCGGATCATCCGGAAAAAATCCTCGGCGCGCGCAGCGATTGGGTGGCGCGCTATCCAAATACCGCAAGGGCGCTGGTGGCGGCGCTGCTGGAGGCCCAGCGCTGGATTGAAGCGTCTGCCGACAACACCCGCGAAACCGCGCGGATCCTCGCCAGACGGGCGTGGCTCAACACCAAAGAACAGTACCTTAGCGGGCGCATGCTTGGCGAATACGACAATGGCATCGGCAAACGCTGGCGCGACGCTCATCCCATGCGCTTCTTCCAGCAGGGGGAAGCCAGTTATCCGTGGCTCTCCGACGGCATGTGGTTCTTAACCCAATTCCGCCGCTGGGGCCTGCTGAAAAGCGCGCCGGATTATCAGGCGGTAGCGCAGCGTATCAACCGCATCGACCTGTGGAAAGAGGCGGCCCAGGCCGTGGGCGGCATCACTGCGCCAACGCAAACGTTACGCAGCAGCACGCTGCTGGACGGCAAAGTGTGGAACGGCGTCGACCCGGAAGGGTACGCCGCCAGTTTCGCCATTCAACATAAGGGGGCATGAGATGAAACCAGCCATTAACACGCAGCCGCGCGCGCAGACCTCAACCGCGCTGGGCGAAATCATTGTCCTGCCGCCGCTGCAGGTACGCAAAGCTACGCCGTCCGTCAGGCGCTGGCTGAACGCCGCGCTGCAGCGTCTACTGCCGCCGCTGCTGGGCCTGGCTCTGCTGCTGCTCGGCTGGCAGCTGGCGGCGATTGGCGCGAAAGGCTTCCCGACGCCGTTGAGCACTCTGGATTCGGCGCTGACGCTGTTTTCCGACCCCTTCTACCGCGACGGACCGAACGATATGGGCATCGGCTGGAACGTGCTGGCTTCGCTACAGCGGGTCGCGGTGGGCTTTGGTTTAGCGGCGCTGGCCGGTATTCCGCTGGGCTTTCTTATCGGCCGCTCGCTGTTCTTTGCGCGAATGTTTAACCCGCTCATCGCGCTGCTGCGCCCGGTGAGTCCGCTGGCGTGGTTACCGATTGGCCTGCTGCTGTTCCAGAAGGCGGAACCGGCTTCCAGCTGGACCATTTTTATCTGCTCTATCTGGCCGATGGTCATTAACACCGCGGAAGGCGTCAGGCGTATCCCGCAGGACTATCTCAATGTGGCTCGCGTGCTGCAGCTGTCGGAATGGACGGTGATGCGCAAAATCCTCTTTCCGGCAGTGCTGCCCGCGGTATTAACCGGCGTGCGGCTGTCGATAGGCATTGCCTGGCTGGTGATCGTCGCCGCCGAGATGCTGACCGGCGGGTTGGGTATTGGATTCTGGATCTGGAATGAATGGAACAACCTCAATGTGGAAAACATCATCATCGCCATCGTCATTATCGGCGTCGTCGGCCTGCTGCTCGAACAGGGGCTCATATTGCTCGCCCGCCGCTTCAGCTGGCAGGAAAAATAAGGAGTCGCTATGAAACCATTAATTCAGGTACAGGCCGTCAGTCAACGCTTTAACACCGCCAGCGGCGAGTTCCTGGCGCTGCAGAACGTCTCTTTTGATATTCACGAAGGGGAAACCATTAGCCTGATTGGCCACTCCGGATGCGGCAAATCCACGCTATTGAATCTGATTGCCGGGATTACCCAGCCCACTGAGGGCGGGCTGCTATGCGATAACCGTGAAATTTCCGGCCCGGGACCGGAGCGGGCGGTGGTGTTCCAGAACCATTCGCTGCTGCCATGGCTGAGCTGTTTTGACAACGTGGCGCTGGCGGTGGATCAGGTGTTTCGCCGTACCATGAGCAAGGCAGAGCGCCGGGAGTGGATCGAACACAATTTACAGCGAGTACAGATGGGGCACGTGCTGCACAAACGGCCGGGGGAGATCTCCGGCGGTATGAAACAGCGGGTTGGCATCGCGCGCGCGCTGGCGATGAAGCCAAAAGTGTTACTGCTTGATGAGCCTTTTGGCGCGCTGGACGCGCTCACCAGAGCCCATCTGCAGGACGCAGTAATGCACATCCAGCAGGAACTGAACACCACCATTGTCGTGATCACCCACGACGTCGATGAAGCGGTGCTGCTTTCCGACCGGGTGTTAATGATGACCAATGGACCGGCCGCGACGATCGGCGAGATCCTTGACGTTAATCTGCCGCGTCCGCGTAACCGGGTCCAGCTGGCGGAAGATAACCACTACCACCACCTGCGTCAGCAGATCCTCCATTTCCTCTACGAAAAGCAGCCGAAAGCGGCCTAAGGCGGAATGATGCGGCGACTGGTAATTATCGGCAACGGTATGGCGGCAACCCGGCTGGCAGAGAAGCTGGCGGCGCGCGCGCAGGGGCGTTTCATCATCACGCTTATCGGCGATGAACCGCAGCCGGCCTACAACCGCATTCAGCTCTCGCCGGTACTCGGCGGGGAAAAAACGGCGGCGCAAATCCAACTGCTGCCGACGGAGTGGTACGCCCAGCATGGTGTCCGCGTGCGGCTTGGCGAGGCGGTCAGCGAAGTGGATGTCGTGGGGCGGAGGCTGCGCGTCGGCGGCGACTGGCTGGAATGGGATGAACTGGTGTTCGCCACCGGGTCGCAGCCGTTTATCCCGTCGCTGCCGGGTATTGAGCGCCCGCAGGTATTCGCCTTTCGCACCCTGGCGGATGTTAAAGACATCCTGGCAATCCCCGGCCCGGCGGTGGTAATCGGCGGTGGCGTATTGGGCGTGGAGGTCGCGGCGGCGCTGCGCCGTCACGGTGGGGAAGTGACGCTACTCCATCGCGGTAGCGGTTTGATGGAGCCGCTTACCGATGCTTTTGCCGCGGAACAGTTAAAACAACAGCTTGAGGCACGCGGCATCCACTGCGAGCTGGAGAGCCGAATTGCCGCTATTGACGAGCAGCATGTGCGGCTGGAGGACGGGCGCGCTTTTGCCGCCAACCGGGTGGTGTTAGCCACCGGCGTACGGCCGGATATCCGTCTGGCGACGCGCAGCGGCGTAGCCTGCCAGCGGGGGATTATCGTCGACCGCCGGATGGCGACCTCGCTGCCGGGGATCAGCGCTATCGGCGAGTGTTGTGAGATTGACGGCCAAACCTGGGGGCTGGTGGCTCCCTGCTTGCGCCAGGCCGATGTGTTAGTTGAACGCCTGTGCGGGGCTCCCGGCGAAGAATTCAGCTGGCAGGACGGCGGCACCCGGCTGAAGGTCACCGGTATCGAGTTTTTTAGCGCCGGCGAACAGCGGGCCGGCGAGCAGGACCAGATCTACAGCAGTTGGGACCCCATCGATCGCCACTACCGTCGCCTGCTGATCCGCGATGGCCGGTTGCACGGCGTGCTGCTGCTGGGCGACTGCCAGCAGGCGGCGCCGCTTACCGCGCTGCTCGGCAGCGATAGGTCCCCTTCAGCGGAGTGGCTTTTTGACCCTTCTATAACGCAGCCGCGGGCTGCAGGAAAAATGACGATGACTAAACCTGTATTAGTGCTGGTCGGACACGGCATGGTCGGCCACCATTTTCTTGAGCAATGCGTGAGCCGGAACCTGCACCAGCAGTACCGTATCGTGGTTTTTGGCGAAGAGCGCTATGCCGCCTATGACCGGGTTCATCTCTCGGAATATTTCGCCGGGCGCAGCGCAGAGTCGCTATCGCTGGTAGAGGGAAACTTTTTTAGCCAGTACGGCATTGAGCTGCGGCTAGGAGAGACGATCGCGGAAATCGATCGTCCGGCGCGAATCGTGCGCGATGCCCACGGCCATGAAACCCATTGGGATAAGCTGGTGCTGGCGACCGGCTCCTATCCCTTCGTGCCGCCAATCCCCGGTAACGATGAAGAAGGCTGCTTCGTCTATCGTACGCTTGACGATCTTGACCGCATTGCCGCCCGCGCCGCCACTGCGCAGAGCGGGGTGGTCATTGGAGGCGGGCTGTTGGGGCTGGAAGCCGCCAACGCGTTAAAACAGTTGGGGCTTAAGACCCATGTGGTGGAGTTCGCCGCCAACCTGATGGCGGTGCAGCTGGATAACGGCGGCGCGGCGATGCTGCGGGAGAAAATTCTCGATCTGGAGGTTGGCGTGCACACCAGCAAAGCGACGACGGCGATAGTGCGCACCGCCGACGGGCTGCAGCTTAACTTCGCCGATGGCGGCACGCTGCAGACCGATATGGTGGTCTTTTCCGCCGGGATCCGCCCGCAGGATGCGCTGGCGCGCGGCGCAGGCCTGGCAATCGGCGAACGCGGCGGTATCGGTATCGATGACCACTGCCGGACCTCGGACGCAGATATATTGGCGATTGGCGAATGCGCGCTGTGGGACAACAAAATTTATGGCCTGGTGGCGCCGGGCTACCACATGGCGCGCACCGCGGCGGCGCAGTTGGCCGGCGAAACCGCCCGCTTTAGCGGTGCCGATATGAGCACCAAACTCAAACTGCTCGGCGTGGATGTAGCGTCGTTTGGCGATGCTCACGGACGTACAGCTGGTTGCCAGAGCTATCAATGGACCGATGGTCCGCGGCAGATCTACAAAAAGATCGTTGTCAGCGCTGATGGCAAAACGCTGCTGGGCGGCGTATTGGTGGGCGATGCCGGTGACTACGCGACGCTGTTGCAGATGATGCTGAACGGCATGGCGCTACCGTCTCGTCCGGAAAGTCTGATCCTCCCTGCCATGGATGGGGCCACGACGAAAGCGCTGGGCGTGGCGGCACTGCCGGATAGCGCGCAGATTTGCTCTTGCCATAACGTCAGTAAGGGGGACATTTGTCAGGCGGTCAGCGCCGGAGCGGGTGATATGGCGGCAATCAAAAGCTGCACTAAAGCGGCGACCGGCTGCGGCGGCTGTAGTGCGCTGGTCAAACAGGTGATGGAACACCAGCTTGCCGGGCAGGGCGTCGAGGTTAAAAAAGATATCTGCGAGCATTTTCCGTGGTCGCGGCAGGAGATCTATCATCTGGTACGAGTCAACCACATCCATACCTTCGATCAGCTCATTAGCCGTTACGGGCAGGGCCACGGCTGTGAAGTGTGTAAACCGCTGGTGGCGTCGGTACTGGCCTCCTGCTGGAATGAGTATCTGCTGAAACCGGCGCATCTGCCGCTGCAGGACACCAACGATCGCTACTTCGCCAATATTCAGAAAGACGGTACTTACTCGGTGGTGCCGCGGATGGCCGCAGGCGAAGTTACGCCGGACGGGCTTATCGCTATCGGCCAGATCGCCAAACGTTACCAGCTGTACAGTAAAGTGACCGGAGGACAGCGTATCGACCTGTTTGGCGCGCGGCTGGAGCAACTGCCGGACATCTGGCGCGAGCTGGCGGCGGCGGGATTTGAAACCGGACACGCCTACGGCAAATCATTACGCACGGTAAAATCCTGCGTCGGCTCGACCTGGTGCCGCTATGGGGTTCAGGATTCAACGGGGCTGGCGGTAAGGCTTGAACATCGTTACAAGGGGCTGCGCGCGCCGCATAAAATCAAAATGGCGGTCTCGGGCTGTACCCGCGAATGTGCCGAAGCGCAAGGTAAAGACATTGGGGTTATTGCGACTGAAAAGGGCTGGAATCTTTACGTCTGCGGCAACGGCGGGATGAAACCGCGCCATGCGGACCTCTTTGCGAGTGACCTTGATGACGCCAGCCTAATCCGTACCGTCGATCGGTTGTTGATGTTTTATATTCGCACCGCCGACCGCCTGCAGCGCACCAGTAGCTGGATGGATAACCTTGAAGGCGGCGTGGCGTATCTACGCGAGGTGATCTTGCACGATAGTCTCGGTATCGGCGATGAGCTGGAGCAGGAGATGGCGCGGGTGGTGGATAGCTACCAGTGCGAATGGCAGACCACCCTGAACGATCCACAGCGGCTGGCGCTATTCCGTTCCTACGTTAACAGCGATGAGGCCGATGAGGCGGTGCAGCGGCAAATCCTGCGCGGTCAGCCGCAGCTGGTGGCGCCGCAAGGGCTTGGGCAACCGGCCCTGCCGTCGCGGCCGTGGCAGGCGATCTGCGATCTGGATGCGATTCCGCCGCAGGCGGGGATCGGCGCGCGCCTCGGCGAGCGGCAGATTGCGCTGTTCCGCTTCGGCGAGCAAGTTTATGCACTGGATAACCAGGAACCCGGCAGCGAGGCCAACGTGTTATCGCGCGGCATTTTAGGCGACGCGGGCGGCGAGCCGATCGTTATTTCGCCGCTGTATAAACAGCGGATTCGCTTGCGAGATGGTCGCTTGTACGACAGCGGCGAGCCGTCGGTGCGCGCGTGGCCGGTGAAGATCGAACAGGGCAAAGTGTGGGTCGGCAACCAGGCATTGCTGCTGCGCGCGGAGGCGAGCTGATGAGCGAAACCCGAACCACCTGTCCATACTGCGGCGTCGGCTGCGGAGTTATCGCCCGCGTTGAACCCAGTGGAACCGTCACGGTTCGCGGCGATGAAAACCATCCCGCTAACTTTGGCCGCTTGTGCGTAAAAGGGGCAGCGCTTGGGGAAACGACCTCGCTTAGCGGGCGGTTATTACACCCTGAAGTCGATGGCCGGGCGGTCGGCTGGCCGCAGGCGCTGGCGGAGGCGGGTTCACGTCTGCGCGACATTATTGAGCGCTACGGCCCGCAGGCGGTGGCGTTTTACGCCTCCGGTCAGCTGTTAACTGAGGATTATTACGCCGCCAACAAGCTGATGAAGGGCTTTATCGGCGCCGCCAATATCGATACGAATTCGCGGTTATGTATGTCATCGGCGGTCACTGGCTATAAGCGGGCGCTCGGCGCGGACGTCGTGCCGTGCAGCTATGAAGATGTCGAGCAGAGCGATCTGGTGGTGCTGGTGGGCTCCAACGCCGCCTGGGCGCATCCGGTTCTCTATCAGCGGTTGGCGCAGGCGAAACGCGATAATCCGCGGTTGCGGATCGTGGTGGTGGATCCGCGACGCACCGCGACCTGCGATATTGCCGACGATCATCTGGCGTTGGCGCCCGGTAGCGATGGCGGGCTATTTGTCGGCCTGCTTAATGCCATTGCCGCCAGCGGTGAAATGGCGGCGGGTTTTCGCGACCAGCGGCAGGCGCTGACCATCGCCGCGCAATGGAGCGTGGAAAAAGCGGCCGCCTTCTGCGGCCTGGCGCCGGAGCAAGTGGCTCGCTTTTATCGTGATTTTATCGCTGCGCCGCGCGCCATCACGCTGTACACCATGGGAATTAATCAGTCTGCCAGCGGCAGCGATAAGTGCAACGCGATTATCAATGTCCATCTTGCCAGCGGGAAATTTGCCCGCCGCGGCTGCGGGCCGTTTTCGCTGACCGGTCAACCCAACGCCATGGGCGGGCGTGAAGTGGGCGGACTGGCGACGATGCTGGCAGCGCATATGAATTTTGAGCCGCAGGACCTGCAGCGATTAGCGCGCTTTTGGGGCAGCGAGCGACTGGCGCAGACGCCGGGGCTAACCGCCGTCGAACTCTTCGCCGCGATTGGACGCGGCGAGGTCAAAGCGGTGTGGATTATGGGGACCAATCCGGTGGTCTCACTGCCCGATAGCCACGCGGTGAGTCAGGCGCTGTCCAGGTGTCCCCTGGTGATGGTCTCCGATGTCGCCGCCAATACTGATACGGGGCGCTTTGCCCATATCCGCTTTCCGGCGCTGGCATGGGGCGAAAAAAACGGTACCGTGACCAACTCGGAGCGGCGAATTTCGCGTCAGCGGGCTTTTTTGCCGCCGCCGGGGGAGGCGAAAGCCGACTGGTGGATCATTTCCCGTCTCGCCGCCGAATTAGGTTATGCCCGGGCTTTTTCATGGCAACATCCGCATGAGGTGTTTTGTGAACACGCGGCGCTCTCAGGATTTGAAAATGTCGGTCAGCGGGCGTTTGATATTGGCGGGCTGGCGGACCTCAGCCGGGAGTCGTGGGATGCCCTGACGCCGGTGCGCTGGCCGGTGAGCCGCAGCGCCGCGCCCTGGCGGTTAACGGAGGGCTGGCACGGCGACGGCAGGTTGCGGATGGTGCCGGTGTCGCCGCAGCCGACCCGGGCGCAGACCGAGGCATTTTATCCATTAATCCTCAATAGCGGACGTATTCGCGATCAGTGGCATACCATGACCCGCACCGGTGACATACCGCGGTTGATGCAGCACATTGCCGAACCGGTCGTCGAGGTGGCGCCTGCCGATGCGCGTCGTTTTCAATTACGAGAGGGAGAACTGGCTCGCGTCTGGTCGCGCCACGGCGTGATGATTGCGAAGGTGATAGTCAGCGAAGGGCAGCGCGCCGGTTCGCTCTTTGTGCCGATGCACTGGAATAATCAGTTTGCCCGCCAGGGACGGGTCAATAATTTACTGGCGGCGGTCACCGATCCGCATTCCGGGCAGCCGGAGAGCAAGCAGTCGGCGGTGGCGATAGCGCCGTGGCGGCCGGCGTGGCAAGGGGAGCTATTATCTCGCGAGCCCTTACCGTTGCCATCCTCGCTGCACTGGCGGCGACGGGCGGTGGTAGGGCTTAGCCATTTGTCGCTGGCCGCGGATATCGGCCCGCAAAGCTGGCTGACCGAGTGGTGTCGCAAGCAGGGATGGCAGTTGCAAATTGCCGAGGGCGGCGGGCTGTGGAACCTACTGGCCTGGTACGACGGGCAATTGATGCTCGGCTGCTGGAGCGATATTAAGCCGCCGCAAATCGATGCTGAATGGCTGTATACGGCGTTTCGGACGCCGCCGCAGACCGCCGGGCTACGCCATGCGTTGCTCAGCGGCCTTAAGGGCGGCGACAGCGCGCCGCGTGGGCGGACTATCTGTAGTTGCTTTAGTATCGGCGAGCGGCAGATCGGCGAGGCTATTGCCGGCGGCTGCGTCAGCGTAGAGGCGCTTGGCGCGAAGCTCAAGTGCGGCACCAACTGTGGTTCCTGTATTCCGGAACTCAAAGCGCTGCTGGCGGCAAATCAAACCCGAACGCCGGTTTGATGATCGGGGAAAGCAAACGTCAACCGGTTTCAGTTTATTCCTGGAATGGCCCACAGGGCTGCGGGGAAGGGCAAAAAACGATAAACTAACGTGATGTTGTTATTCCCCGTGAGCTTACGTTAATCCGTTTGATGCCTTTGCCGTACCGCTTAACCCCATCACTGACGCTTCTCCTGCTGCTGACAGGCGCTCCCGCCTGGGCGCTGATTGCTAACGATAACAGTATGCCGCCGCAAACGACGCTGCCCGATTTAGGCATAGCGCCGCAGGTCGACGACGATGCCAAACATTTCGCCGAGATGGCCAAGAAATTCGGCGAAGCCAGCATGAGCGATAACGGACTCACCACCGGCGAGCAGGCGCGGATGTTCGCCATCAGCAAAATCGGCAATGAGTTCAGCCATCAACTGGAAAACTGGCTGTCGCCGTGGGGTAATGCCAATATCGACCTGTTGGTGGATAAAGAGGGTAACTTCACCGGCAGCAAGGGTAGCTGGTTTGTGCCGCTGCAGGACAATGAGCGTTACCTCACCTGGAATCAATATTCGGTTACCCGGCGCGAGAACGATCTGGTTGGCAATGTTGGGCTCGGCCAGCGCTGGCGTGTCGGTAGCTGGCTGCTGGGTTATAACTCGTTTTACGACAAAGTGCTCAGCGAGAGCCTGGCGCGCGGCAGCATCGGCGCGGAAGCCTGGGGCGAGTATTTGCGCTTATCGGCCAACTATTACCACCCACTCGGCGACTGGCAGTTACGCGAAAATCAGACCCAGGAGCAGCGGATGGCCGTTGGCTATGACGTAACTGCCCAGGCGCGATTGCCGTTTTATCAGCACATCAATACCAGCGTCAGCGTCGAACAGTACTTCGGCGATAGTGTCGATCTGTTTCATTCCGGTACCGGATACCATAATCCGGTGGCGGTTTCGGTGGGACTGAATTACACCCCGGTACCGTTGGTGACGGTCACCGCTAAACACAAACAGGGTGAAAATGGCGTCAGCCAGAATAATGTCGGCCTGAAGCTGAATTATCGTTTTGGGGTTCCGCTGAAACAGCAACTGGCGGCGGATGAAGTGGCTATCAGCAACTCGCTACGCGGCAGCCGCTACGATAGCCCGGAACGCGATAATCTGCCGGTAGTGGAGTATCGACAGCGTAAGAATCTGACGGTCTATCTGGCGACTCCGCCGTGGGATCTGCACTCCGGCGAAACGGTACAGCTGAAGTTGCAAATTAATAGCCTGCACGGCATTAAATCGCTGCATTGGCAGGGGGACACTCAGGCGCTAAGCCTGACGCCGCCGGTTAATGCCAACAGTGCGGATGGCTGGAGCATCATTATGCCGGTGTGGAACAGCGAGCCGGGCGCGGTGAATCGCTGGCGTCTGTCGGTGGTGGTTGAAGATAAATCGGGTCAGCGCGTCTCTTCCAATGAGATCGCACTGGCGCTGACCGAGCCGCTGGTGACGTTTACGGCTCCCGACGTTTCCTGGACGGAATCGCCTTAGAAGATCCGTTCCTGGTGAACCCAGACGGCGGCTTCAACCCGTGATTTCAGCTTCATTTTCTTCAGCATGTGTTTCACATGCACTTTAACGGTGCTTTCGGTGATATCCAGGCGGCGGGCAATCATTTTGTTCGGCAGGCCCTGGGCAATCAGCTTCAGAATATCACGCTCGCGCGGGGTCAACTGGCTGATGTCGCGGTCGGACGTTGCACGATTAGCGCGCAGGCTGGCGGCCAGTACCGGGGTTAACGCTTCGCTTAATACCATTTCGCCTGCAGCGGCCTGCTGCAGCGCTTTCAGCAGATCTTCTGGTTCCATATCTTTCAGCAGGTAGCCGTCGGCGCCGCGTTTCAGGGCGGTCACTACGTCCTCTTCATGATTGGAGACGCTGAATACCACCACGCGGCCGGAGAGCGATTTTTCCCGCAGCTTGTCGAGCGTTTCGAGGCCGTTCATCCCTGGCATATTAAGGTCCAGTAGAATCAGGTCCGGATCCAGCGATTCCGCCAGTTCGATACCTTGTTCGCCATTACTGGCTTCGCCGATAACCTGAATGTCCGGCGCCATGCTAACCAGTTGCTTTACGCCAGTGCGCAGCATGGGATGATCATCAATGAGAAGGATGGTTGCCCGTTCCTGTTGACTCATAGGGTTCTCCTTATTGGATTGAAAACGATTTTTCCGGGATAAATGTCACCACGACTTCGGTACCGCCGGTCTCCCGGCGGCGCACCTGACAGTCGCCGCGCAAGCTTTGCGCGCGATCCCGCATAATAATTAAACCGTAATGGTTACTTCGCTCCGCGTTTTCCGGTACGCCGCGGCCGTTATCGGCAACGACTAAACGTACCTGATTATCGCGTTGTGACACGGTCACGATGACTTCCGTCGCGTTAGCATGCTTCAACGCATTGCTTAACGCCTCGCGGGCGATCTGCAGCAGGTGAATCGCCTGATGCGACGGGACAAAGCGCGGCGGCAACTGGTAATCCAGTTGTACCGTGAAACCAAAGTGCGCGCTGTACTCCTGACAACTGGCCTCCAGCGCCGGGCGCAGACCCGCCTCGGTAAGCTGCAGGCGGAAGGTGGTTAACAGCTCCCTTAGCTGCGCCCAGGAGGTATTGAGTTCGTTGCGGATCTGCCCCAACAGCAGCCGGCTTTCATCCGGCAGGCTATCGCCCTGCATCTGCAGACAGCTTACCTGCATCTTCATGCACGAGAGCGACTGGGCGATAGAGTCGTGAAGCTCGCGGGCGATGGTGGCACGCTCTTCCATCACGATGAGCTGCTGCTGTTTTTCCTGATGGCGATCCAGCGCCAGGGTGCTGGTCAACTGCTCCACCAGCGTGTCGACCAGTTGCTGTTGGTCGTGGCTCAGGTGGCGGCCAACCGGCAGCGTTGCCAGCAGGATGCCATACTGGTTATGCGCGTCTGATAGTCGCCATTTCAGCGTTGTGCCGCCATCCGGCAGCGGGGGAAGATCGCGCGGACATAGATAGCAGCCTTTATCATCGCATTCGATATCGGAGTGGCAGGCAAACTCCTGATGATTGTCTTCATCCTCGAGGTCATACACCCGCACTTCAATATCTCGTAACAGCGTCAGCCCCTGCAGACCGTTCAGCACCGGTGAGATGCGCTCGCACAGCGGGGCGCTGGAGTGTAACCGACGGTTGGCCTGCCATAAAAAGGCCAGGATCTCGTTTTTCTGCTCGAGGCCGGCGGTCTTTTCCTGTACCCGCCGTTCAAGCACGGCGTAGCTTTCCGCCAGCTCTTCCGACATGTTATTCAACGCCATGCCGAGGGTCGCCATTTCGTTGCGACCGCTGATGTGCGCGCGCTGGGTAAAATCGCGCTGGCTGACCGCCCGCGCCATACCCAGTAACTGTTTCCATGGCCGCAGCAGGCGGGCGCGCAGCCAGATAATGGTAAAGATCAGCAGCAGCGCCATGCCGATGGCGAGGATGCGGTGGATCCAGACCACGCGCTCGATACGCTGTTCGGTGGTGTGGTCGAAAGCGGTAACCAACTGGTCAATACGGTCGACAAAGTCGGCGACATCCTGTGCCACGTCGCTTTGCCTGACGGCCTGTTTCATGCCCGGTCCCAGCGACAACTGCCAATATTGCTGCAGCGCTTTCAGCTGTACTTCCTGGCCGTCACGACGCGCGGAGTATTGCAACTCCGGGCTAAATACGGTAGCGGTCATATCGTTAAACAGCTTTTGATCGTTGGCCGTCAGCGGAATAGCCGCCAGCAGGCGGTAACTCTGCATACGCAACGAGCCTGCCTTGTTAATGGCGTGGGCGCTGCCCTGCACTCCATGCACCAGGCGGGCGGATATCGCCATACCGGCCACGCCAATAATGGTGGCGAGCAGTACGATTAACGCCAACTGATTAACCAATGTGAGCGGCGTAAACAAACGTTTTAACATGGAATGGGTGGCTCCTGATGGGTCATCTCTCCGGGAGTGGCGCTTATTCTCGGCTATCCCCTGGAGTATACCCATACCCCTAAGGGATTACCCCTTAATTGTCGGTGGTAGGTGGCGTGGTGGGAGGGATAACCACGAACCCAGCAGTCGCGTGAAAAACCACACTTTTTTTCTCATAATTATCTACTCACTTCGGAGCATGATTTATTTTTGTACAAAATGGCTCGCGCTTTTCCTTTGATTTATATCAACTTACAGCCTTGAGCAACCCCTAAGGTAGCATCAGGAAATATGAATAATCAGAGGTATCTATGAGTCAATCTTCAATCCCGGAGAAGGCTAGCAGCTCAGTCATCACCGACTGGCGTCCTGAAGATCCTGAGTTTTGGCAACAGCGCGGCCACCGTGTGGCGAGCCGCAATTTATGGATCTCCGTTCCCTGTCTTTTACTGGCGTTCTGCGTCTGGATGTTGTTTAGCGCCGTCGCGGTAAACCTCAATAAAGTGGGTTTTCAGTTCACTACCGATCAGCTGTTTATGTTAACCGCATTGCCAGCGCTTTCCGGCGCGCTGCTGCGCGTACCTTATGCCTTTATGGTCCCGCTGTTCGGCGGCCGCCGCTGGACGGCGTTCAGTACCGGTATCATGATTATTCCGTGCGTTTGGCTTGGCTTTGCGGTACAGGATACTTCCACACCGTTTAGCGTGTTCGTGATTATCTCTCTGCTGTGCGGCTTTGCCGGCGCTAACTTTGCTTCCAGTATGGCGAACATCAGCTTCTTCTTCCCGAAAGAAAAGCAGGGCGGCGCGCTGGGGGTTAACGGCGGTCTGGGTAACATGGGCGTCAGCGTGATGCAGCTGGTTGCGCCGCTGGTAGTCTCGATTTCTATTTTTGCCGTTTTTGGCGGTAGCGGTAGCGAGCAGCCGGATGGCTCAATGCTGTATCTGGAAAACGCCGCGTGGATCTGGGTTCCATTCCTGATCATCTTTACCCTGGCCGCGTGGTTCTTTATGAACGATCTGTCGGCCTCAAAAGCATCGCTGAGCGAACAGTTGCCGGTACTTAAACGCCTGCATCTGTGGATTATGGCGCTGCTGTATCTGGCGACCTTTGGTTCCTTTATCGGTTTCTCCGCCGGGTTTGCGATGCTGTCAAAAACCCAGTTCCCGGACGTGCAGATTCTGCACTACGCCTTCTTCGGTCCGTTTATTGGCGCGCTGGCGCGCTCGATGGGCGGGGCGATTTCCGACCGTCTCGGCGGGACCCGCGTAACGCTGGTGAACTTCGTGGTGATGGCTATTTTCTGCGCGTTACTGTTCCTGACTCTGCCGACAAATGGTCAGGGCGGCAACTTCATCGCCTTCTTCGCGGTATTTATGGTGCTGTTCCTGACCGCCGGGCTGGGCAGCGCCTCTACCTTCCAGATGATTTCCGTGATCTTCCGTAAGCTTACGATGGACCGCGTGAAAGCGCAGGGTGGCAGCGAAGCGCAAGCGATGCGTGAAGCGGCGACGGATACCGCCGCGGCGTTGGGCTTTATTTCGGCGATTGGCGCGATCGGTGGTTTCTTTATTCCGAAAGCGTTCGGTATTTCGCTTGATCTGACCGGCTCGCCGGCCGGGGCAATGAAAGTCTTCCTCGTTTTTTATATTGCCTGCGTAGTAATCACCTGGGCGGTATACGGCCGTAAACAGAAATAAGTCTTTTCTTAATGTGAAGTGACAGGGCGCGCCACAGGGTGCGCCCTTTTTATTATTTGTTGTTAGTTACAACATACTTTTACTTGTGCAAAGCTGTTGAATTCAGGGAAATAACTATCGGTACGTCATCTACCACTTAATACCTAAGCGTGGCATAAATCCCGGTTAACATTCTGTCATATTTAAAATAATCCTTATAAAACAATTGGATATTTAATAAATATCGTTACTACTTTGGTGGTATCTGCGGGTTGGGTGCGGATTTATAAGCTATTTCGCATTGATCGCCATCAATTCTCCTCTTCCGGCATGGCGCTATTTTCGCTGCAAATCCAGCAATGTCGATTTATCAGAGAGCCGTCAGGCTCCATATCAGGAGAAACCCGATGAGTAAATTTCTGGACCGGTTTCGCTACTTCAAACAGAAGGGTGAAACCTTTGCCGATGGGCACGGCCAGCTTCTTAAAACCAACCGGGATTGGGAGGATGGATACCGCCAGCGTTGGCAGCATGACAAAATCGTGCGTTCCACTCACGGTGTGAACTGCACCGGCTCATGCAGCTGGAAAATTTATGTCAAAAATGGCCTGGTCACCTGGGAAACCCAGCAAACTGATTACCCGCGTACCCGCCCCGATCTGCCGAACCATGAACCACGCGGCTGCCCGCGCGGCGCCAGCTACTCCTGGTATCTGTACAGCGCTAACCGCCTGAAATATCCGCTGATGCGTAAGCGTCTGATGAAGATGTGGCGTGAAGCGAAAGTTCAGCATAGCGATCCGGTTGAGGCATGGGCTTCAATTATTGAAGATGCCGATAAAGCGAAAAGCTTTAAACAGGCCCGCGGTCGCGGCGGTTTTGTTCGTTCTTCATGGAAAGAAGTGAACGAACTGATTGCCGCTTCAAACGTCTATACCGTCAAAACTTACGGTCCAGACCGCGTGGCAGGCTTTTCGCCGATCCCGGCGATGTCGATGGTTTCCTATGCGTCCGGCGCCCGTTACCTGTCGCTGATTGGCGGTACCTGTCTGAGCTTCTACGACTGGTACTGCGACCTGCCGCCAGCCTCGCCGATGACCTGGGGCGAACAGACCGATGTGCCGGAATCTGCCGACTGGTATAACTCCAGCTACATCATCGCCTGGGGCTCCAACGTCCCGCAGACCCGTACCCCGGACGCGCATTTCTTTACCGAAGTTCGCTACAAAGGGACCAAAACCGTGGCGATTACTCCGGACTATGCCGAAATCGCCAAGCTCTGCGATCTGTGGCTGGCGCCGAAGCAGGGTACCGATGCCGCGATGGCGCTGGCGATGGGCCACGTCATGCTGCGTGAGTTCCACCTCGATAAACCGAGCCAGTACTTCACCGATTACGTACGTCGCTACACCGACATGCCGATGCTGGTCATGCTCGAAGAGCGCGACGGCTACTATGCCGCTGGCCGTATGCTGCGCGCTGCCGACCTGGTTGACTCCCTGGGCCAGGAGCAGAATCCGGAATGGAAAACCGTCGCCTTTGACGAGAAGGGCGAAATGACCGTACCTAACGGTTCTCTGGGTTTCCGCTGGGGCGACAAAGGCAAGTGGAACCTCGAACAGCGCGATGGTAAAACCGGCGAAGAAATTGAGCTGCGCCTGAGCCTGCTTGGCAGCCATGATGATATCGCCAACGTCGGTTTCCCATACTTTGGCGGCGAAGGTTCCGAGCATTTCAACAAAGTCGACCTCGAAAACATTCTGCTGCACAAACTGCCGGTAAAACGCCTGCAGATGGCCGATGGTTCCACCGCGCTGGTGACTACCGTTTATGACCTGACCATGGCGAACTACGGCCTGGAACGCGGTCTGAACGATGAAAACTGCGCGACCAGCTACGATGACGTCAAGGCGTACACTCCGGCCTGGGCAGAAAAAATCACCGGCGTATCCCGCGCGCACATCATCCGTACCGCGCGCGAATTTGCCGATAACGCCGATAAGACCCATGGCCGCTCGATGATTATCGTCGGTGCGGGCCTGAACCACTGGTTCCATCTGGACATGAACTACCGCGGGCTGATCAACATGCTGATCTTCTGCGGCTGCGTTGGCCAGAGCGGCGGCGGTTGGGCGCACTACGTTGGTCAGGAAAAACTGCGTCCGCAGACCGGCTGGCAGCCGCTGGCGTTCGGCCTTGACTGGCAGCGTCCGGCACGCCACATGAACAGTACATCGTACTTCTATAACCACTCCAGCCAGTGGCGCTATGAAACCGTCACCGCGCAGGAACTGCTGTCGCCGATGGCGGATAAATCCCGCTACAGCGGACATCTGATCGACTTCAACGTGCGCGCTGAGCGTATGGGCTGGCTGCCGTCGGCGCCGCAGCTGGGCGTGAACCCGCTGCGTATTGCTGACGAAGCGAAGAAAGCCGGCATGACGCCGGTCGATTACACCGTGAAATCGCTGAAAGAGGGGTCTATTCGCTTTGCGGCCGAGCAGCCGGAGAACGGTAAAAACCATCCCCGTAACCTGTTTATCTGGCGTTCCAACCTGCTGGGCTCCTCCGGTAAAGGCCATGAATATATGCTCAAGTACCTGCTGGGTACCGAGAACGGTATTCAGGGCAAAGACCTTGGCAAGCAGGGCGGCGTGAAGCCGGAAGAAGTCGAATGGCGGGATAACGGTCTCGACGGCAAACTGGATCTGGTCGTCACGCTCGACTTCCGTCTGTCGAGCACCTGTCTGTACTCCGACATCGTACTGCCGACCGCAACCTGGTACGAAAAAGACGATATGAATACCTCGGATATGCATCCGTTTATTCACCCGCTGTCTGCCGCCGTTGACCCGGCCTGGGAATCCAAAAGCGACTGGGACATCTATAAAGGTATCGCTAAGAAATTCTCTGAAGTCTGCGTAGGCCACCTCGGCAAAGAAACCGACGTCGTGACGCTGCCGATTCAGCACGATTCCGCCGCGGAAATGGCGCAGCCGTTTGACGTTAAAGACTGGAAAAAAGGCGAATGTGACCTGATCCCAGGTAAAACCGCGCCGCATATTATTCCGGTCGAGCGTGATTATCCGGCGACCTACGAGCGTTTCACCTCTATCGGCCCGCTGCTGGAAACCATCGGCAACGGCGGTAAAGGTATCGCCTGGAATACCCAGAGCGAGATGGACCTGCTGCGTAAGCTCAACTACACCAAGGCGGAAGGCCCGGCGAAAGGCCAGCCGAAGCTGGAGACCGCTATTGACGCCGCTGAGATGATCCTCACTCTCGCGCCGGAAACTAACGGTCAGGTAGCTGTGAAGGCGTGGAAAGCGCTGAGCGAATTTACCGGCCGCGACCATGCGCATCTGGCGCTGAACAAAGAAGACGAGAAGATCCGCTTCCGCGATATTCAGGCGCAGCCGCGTAAGATCATCTCCAGCCCGACCTGGTCTGGCCTGGAAGACGAACATGTCTCCTATAACGCTGGCTACACCAACGTCCACGAGCTGATACCGTGGCGTACGCTGTCCGGCCGTCAGTCGCTGTATCAGGATCACCAGTGGATGCGCGACTTTGGCGAAAGCCTGCTGGTCTATCGTCCGCCGATTGACACCCGTTCGGTGAAAGCGGTGATGGGCGAGAAGTCCAACGGCAATAAGGAGAAGGCGCTGAACTTCCTGACGCCGCACCAGAAGTGGGGGATTCACTCTACTTATAGCGATAACCTGCTGATGCTGACTCTGTCGCGCGGCGGGCCGATCGTCTGGATGAGCGAAGCGGATGCGAAAGATCTGGGTATCGAGGATAACGACTGGATCGAAGTCTTCAACGCCAACGGCGCCCTGACGGCGCGTGCGGTAGTGAGCCAGCGCGTACCGGCAGGAATGACCATGATGTACCACGCGCAGGAACGTATCGTTAACCTGCCGGGTTCTGAAGTTACCGGTCAGCGCGGGGGGATCCACAACTCGGTTACCCGTATTACGCCAAAACCGACCCATATGATCGGCGGCTACGGCCACCTGGCGTACGGCTTTAACTACTATGGCACCGTCGGTTCCAACCGCGATGAGTTTGTTGTGGTACGTAAGATGAAGAACATTAACTGGTTAGACGGCGAAGGTAATGACCAGGTACAGGAGAGCGTAAAATGAAAATTCGTTCACAAGTCGGCATGGTGCTGAATCTCGATAAATGCATCGGCTGCCACACCTGCTCCGTAACCTGCAAAAACGTCTGGACCAGTCGTGAAGGGATGGAGTACGCCTGGTTTAACAACGTAGAAAGTAAGCCGGGCGTCGGTTTCCCGAACGACTGGGAAAACCAGGAAAAATGGAAAGGCGGCTGGATCCGTAAAATCAACGGTAAACTGCAGCCGCGCATGGGCAACCGCGCGATGCTGCTGGGTAAAATCTTCGCCAACCCGCATCTGCCGGGAATCGATGATTACTACGAGCCGTTTGATTTTGACTACCAGAATCTGCATAACGCGCCGGAAAGCAAACATCAGCCGATCGCTCGTCCGCGTTCGCTGATTACCGGCCAGCGGATGGACAAAATTACCAGCGGCCCGAACTGGGAAGAGATCCTCGGCGGCGAGTTTGAAAAACGCGCCAAAGACCAGAACTTCGAAAACATGCAGAAGGCGATGTACGGCCAGTTCGAAAACACCTTCATGATGTATCTGCCGCGCTTATGCGAGCACTGCCTGAACCCGGCGTGCGTCGCGACCTGCCCGAGCGGTGCCATCTATAAGCGTGAAGAAGACGGTATTGTCCTGATCGACCAGGATAAGTGCCGCGGCTGGCGTATGTGCATCACCGGCTGCCCGTACAAGAAGATCTATTTCAACTGGAAGAGCGGGAAATCCGAGAAATGCATCTTCTGCTACCCGCGTATTGAATCCGGGATGCCGACGGTGTGTTCCGAAACCTGTGTGGGACGTATTCGCTATCTCGGTGTCCTGCTCTACGACGCGGACGCGATTGAAAACGCAGCCAGCACCGAGAATGAGAAAGATCTGTATCAGCGTCAACTGGACGTCTTCCTCGATCCTAACGATCCAAAAGTGATTGAACAGGCGTTAAAAGATGGCGTACCGCAGGGCGTAATTGAAGCCGCGCAGCAGTCGCCGGTTTACAAAATGGCGATGGACTGGAAGCTGGCGCTGCCGCTGCACCCGGAATATCGCACCTTGCCAATGGTCTGGTACGTGCCGCCGCTGTCGCCGATTCAGTCCGCCGCCGATGCGGGCGAACTGGGTAGCAACGGGATCCTGCCGGATGTAGAAAGCCTGCGTATTCCAGTCCAGTATCTGGCGAACCTGCTGACCGCGGGCGATACCCAGCCGGTACTGCTGGCGCTGAAACGTATGCTGGCGATGCGCCACTTCAAACGTGCGGAAACCGTCGACGGCGTCGTCGATACCCGCGCGCTGGAAGAGGTTGGGCTGAGCGAAGCGCAGGCGCAGGAGATGTACCGTTATCTGGCCATCGCCAACTACGAAGATCGTTTCGTGGTGCCGAGCAGCCATCGCGAACAGGCCCGCGATGCTTTCCCGGAGAAGAGCGGTTGCGGCTTTACCTTCGGCGATGGTTGCCACGGTTCTGACAGCGAATTCAACCTGTTTAACAGCCGTCGCATTGACGCCATTGACGTTACCAGCAAAACGGAGCCGCACGCATGATTGAACTCGTGATTGTGTCGCGTCTGCTCGAATACCCTGACGCTGCCTTATGGCAGCATCAGCAGGAGATGTTCGAGGCTCTCGCGTCATCGGAAAAACTCGCCAAAGAAGATGCCCAGGCGCTGGGCGTTTTCCTGCGCGATTTAGTGGCTCAGGATCCGCTGGACGCCCAATCGGCGTATAGCGAGCTGTTTGACCGCGGCCGCGCCACCTCGCTGCTGCTGTTTGAACATGTTCACGGCGAGTCCCGCGATCGCGGGCAGGCGATGGTCGACCTGATGGCGCAGTACGAGCGCCACGGTCTGCTGCTGGATAGCCATGAGCTGCCGGATCACCTGCCGCTGTACCTTGAGTATCTGGCGCAGTTGCCGGAAGAGGAAGCGCTTGGCGGCCTGCGGGACGTTGCGCCAATCCTTGGCCTGCTCAGCGCGCGTCTGCAACAGCGCGAGAGCCGCTATGCGGTGTTGTTCGAGCTGCTGTTGAAGCTTGCCAATACTCAGGTCGATAGCCAGAAAGTGGCGGAGAAGATTGCCGACGAGGCCCGCGACGATACACCGCAGGCGCTGGATGCCGTCTGGGAAGAAGAGCAGGTCAAATTCTTTGCCGACCAGGGCTGCGGCGAGTCGGACATCTCCGCTCACCAGCGCCGTTTTGCCGGAGCCGTGGCCCCGCAATATTTGAATATCTCTAACGGAGGACAGCACTAATGCACTTCCTGAATATGTTCTTCTTTGACATCTATCCGTACATTGCGGGTTCAGTGTTCCTTATTGGCAGCTGGCTGCGCTACGACTACGGCCAGTACACCTGGCGCGCCGCCTCCAGTCAGATGCTGGATCGTAAAGGGATGAACCTGGCGTCAAACCTGTTCCATATCGGGATCCTGGGTATTTTTGCCGGTCACTTCCTCGGCATGCTGACCCCGCACTGGATGTATGAGTCCTTCCTGCCGATCGACGTGAAGCAGAAAATGGCGATGTTTGCCGGCGGGGCGTGCGGCGTGATGACGTTGGTCGGCGGTTTACTGCTGCTCAAGCGCCGTCTGCTGAGCCCGCGCGTTCGTGCTACCACCACCACAGCGGATATCCTGATCCTCTCGTTGCTGATGGTGCAATGCGCGCTGGGTCTGCTGACCATTCCATTCTCCGCCCAGCATATGGACGGTAGCGAAATGATGAAACTGGTCGGCTGGGCGCAGTCGGTGGTGACCTTCCACGGCGGAGCTTCGCAGCATCTCGATGGCGTAGCTTTTGTCTTCCGAGTTCACCTGGTGCTGGGGATGACGCTGTTCCTGCTGTTCCCGTTCTCGCGCCTGGTTCACATCTGGAGCGCGCCGGTCGAGTACCTGACGCGCAAATACCAGATTGTGCGCGCGCGTCGCTAGTTCATTCGCGACGGCTGACTTACCCCGCCATGGCGGGGTTTTTTTTCGCCCCAGCCAAGGTTGTTGCCCGCCGCAGCAAACAAAATCAGCACCCCTCCAGCCAACTGCAGCGGCGTGAGCGCATGATGGAAAACCAGATAGTCAACCACGATAGCCATCAGCGGATAGATAAACGAGAGCGAACCAGTGACCGGCGTCGGCAGCTTTTGAATTGCACTATATAAAAGTTGATACATAATCCCGGTATGGACGATGCCGAGGATCAGCAAATAGCGCCAGGGAAAATGGCCGTTAAACTCGGGGGCATGAACCAGCGGCAAAAGCATTACCGTACCGACGATAACCTGAATAAAAGCGATATGCTGCGCCGGTAGCGGCTGCAGCTTGCGGGCGATAATGGCGGTCAGGGCATAAAAAAACGCCGCGCATAACGCCAGTGCAATGCCAGTAACGAGATTGTCTCCGTGGGTGGGAGTTAGTTCGCTCGATAGCAGAATCACCACGCCGCCGAAGGCCAGCAGTAACCATCCCCATTTTACCGCGCTTACCCTTTCACCTAGTATCATGCTCAGTAATACCAGCATAAAGGGCTGGGTGTTGTAGACCACGGTGGCCATCCCGATAGAAACGCGTGAGTAGGCGGCAAACAGCAGCAGCCAGTTGATCACCAGCGCGACGCCGCCAAGGACTGCCAGCGCCAGAGTGAGGCGCGTCAGGCGGCTGAAGGGTTGCCGGCTTAACAAAATAAACAGCAATAATGTGACCGCGCCGATAAGACAGCGCCAGAAAACCACGTCGATTACCGGCAACCCTGAGAGCAGCACGAATGCGCCAATCGAGCCGGAAATGATCATCGCCAGGCTCATCTGCCAGACACCACGAGAAAGCTGCATATTTCACCTCCAGAAGTTTTCCATTATTGTCGTGAAAAGCCTGACAGCTTGATATATCTGAAATAAGGTAAAAACAGATGAATGCCTTTATTAATTAGGTGAAATAAATGGAATACGTAATTGATGAAATAGACCGGGCTATTCTGACCTGCCTGACACAAGATGCCAGAGTTTCGCTCAAGGTATTGAGCGCGCAGGTGGGATTGACCTCGCCGAGTACCGCCGAGCGGGTAAAACGCCTTGAGGAAAAAGGGGTTATTGAGGGTTATGGCGCGCGGGTGAATCTGGCGGCGCTGGGATATAGTCTGCAGGCATTAGTACGAGTGAGACCGCTACCGGGATTGCTGCAAAAAGTGGATAAATATATCCAGGCTATGCCGGAGTGTATTGAAAGTGACAAGGTCACCGGAGAGGATTGTTTTGTTATGCGTCTTGTGGTCCGTGATATTGCGCAGCTGGATACGATACTGGATGGTCTCGCAGAGTATGCGCAGTGCAATACGTCGGTGGTGAAGAGTTCACCGGTAAAAAGACGATTGCCACCGCTGTGAATTTTCCCGGAGGCGGTGCTGCGCACCTGTCCGGGCTACCAAACGGCACCACCTGTAGCCTCGCTAAGCGAAGCGCGAGCGAGGAGATAGCAGTGCAGGTGGCTGAAGAGAATGCAACAGTAGTGGGGGAAGGATTACTCGGCGCTAAAGTGCCTCGCCCTTCGGGCCGTTGCCTGCGGCAACGTTCTCTCGCTGACGCTCGAGTC
>NZ_JBEAII010000047.1:0-145893 GCF_040064515.1 Klebsiella sp. CN_Kp104
CGGGCTACCGGCCAGCTCCGCTTTGTAGCCCCGGTAAGCGCAGCGCCACCGGGGAACAGGCATTACTGACTCAAATCCAGCTGATAAATAGCGAAACCGATATCATCGGTCGCCACCTGCCGCATCGGATACTGTGCTTTCTCTTTGATAAACGCCGCGGCTTTGTCGCCAGGCGAGGTCTCAAAGCGAATATCCAACGGCGTTTTGCTGTGGATCGGCGCCAGTCGCCAGTTGTTATCCGCCGCCGGATGGATCGCGCCATCTTTCTTCGACTGTGCGCCAATCCACGCCGCCAGCACCGAACGGTTTTCGTCCGGGGAGGCAAAAGCGATATGGCTGTCGCCGGTACCGGCGAATTTGCCGCCGTAGGCGCGATAGTTATTGGTGGCGACGAGGAAGGTGGCCTGCGGATCGATAGGCTTACCGTTAAAGGTCAGGTCTTTGATGCGTTCTGACTGCGGGTGAATCATCTGGCACTCGCCATCGTAGCGCGCCGGTTGGCTGACGTCGATCTGGTAATTTACGCTGTCAATCACGTCGAAGTTATAGGTGCGGAACCCGTCCCAGTTAATCAACGACTGCGGTTTGCTGCTGGCGGGGTCAATCTGGTTAAACTGCCCGGCGGAGCATTCGAGCCACTCCTTGACCTCTTTACCGCTTACTTTCATCACTACCAGCGTATTCGGGTAGAGATAGAGATCGGCGGCGTTACGGAAGGTGAGCTGGCCTTTTTCCACTTCGACGAAGCTTGCCGGATCGTTTTTACGCCCGCCGACTTTAAACGGCGCGGCGGCGGAGAGTACCGGCAGTTTCGCCAGATCCGGATCGCCCTGAATGTAGTGTTCGACATAGGCCTTTTGCGCCATGTTGACCACCTGCACCGTCGGGTCGTCCTGCACCAGCGCCAGGTAGCTGTACATGTTGTCGGCGGACTTGCCGATAGGCTTGCTGACGAATTCGCGAGTGGCGTCGTGATCGGCTTTCAGCACCGCCACCATTTTACTATCTTCCGCCGCCAGCGATTTTTTCGCTACCGCGTCGTAAATAGGTCGCGCTTCGGCTTTAGCCTGCGTCACTTGCCATTTACCGCTGTCGTTATTCAGCACCAAATCGACCACCCCGAGATGATCGCCCCACATTCCCGGCATCACCGCCGGAATACCATTCAGCGTACCTTTGGCGATATCCGCGCCTTTAATGGTGGCGAAGTCTTTACCGGGGAACACCGCGTGGGCGTGGCCGAACATAATGGCGTCAACGCCGGGTACCTGGCTTAAGTAGTAGACCGAGTTTTCCGCCATTGCCTGATAGGGGTCGGCGGAGAGGCCGGAATGCGCAACCACGACCACCACATCAGCGCCTTTCGCGCGCATCTCCGGTACATACTTACGCGCGGTTTCAGTGATGTCGTTGACCTTCACCTTGCCGCTGAGGTTGGCTTTATCCCAGGTCATGATCTGCGGCGGCACAAAACCGATATAGCCGATGCGCAGGGTATGGGATTGACCATCGCTATCCTGAACCTCGGTATCCTGAATCAGGTAGGGCGTAAACATCGGTTTGCCGGTTTTGAGATCGATAATGTTGGCGTTAACGTAGGGGAATTTCGCCCCGGCCAGCGCCTTGTGCAGGAAGTCGAGACCGTAGTTGAATTCATGGTTTCCCAGGTTGCCGACGGCGTAATTCAGGGTGTTCATCGCCTTATAAACCGGATGCACATCCCCCTCTTTAAGTCCTTTTGCCGCCATATAGTCGCCCAGTGGGCTACCCTGAATAACATCGCCGTTATCCACCAGCACGCTGTTTTTCGCTTCCGCGCGGGCTTTTTCAATCAGGCTGGCGGTTCTGACCAGGCCGAATTTTTCCGTCGCGGCATCTTTGTAGTAATCGAAATCCATCATATTGCTGTGCAGATCGGTGGTTTCCATGATCCGCAGGTCGACCGTCGCCGCGTTGACGCTGGCCGCCACCAGCGTGGCCAGCAGCGTTGCGCTAAACTTAATCATCAGAGGCGTCCTTTTTTATGAGCAATGGCACAAAAGAAAATGTATTTACATTCTGTTGCTTACAGAATTGTGAATTCTGCCAGAAAAGCGTGAATGGAAACCGCTAGTGTTATCACAGATAGCGGAACTGGTGATGATGCGATATAAATAAAACAACGAGTTAACGCCACTGTAACCAGAAGAGGTGGAGAATGTTAGAACAAGTATGTCAGCTTGCACGGACCGCGGGCGATGCCATCATGGATGTCTACGATGGGAACCAGCCGATGGATGTGAGCAGCAAAAAGGATGATTCTCCCGTTACCGCGGCGGATATCGCCGCGCATAAAGTCATTGTCAGCGGCCTGCAGGCGCTGGATGCAGCAATCCCCATCCTGTCGGAAGAGGATCCGCCGGCGTGGGAAGTGCGGCAGCACTGGCAGCGCTACTGGCTGGTGGACCCGCTGGACGGCACCAAAGAATTTATTAAGCGCAACGGTGAATTCACCGTCAATATCGCGCTGATTGAAAACGGCAAACCGACGCTGGGCGTGGTGTACGCGCCGGTGATGAAAGTGATGTACAGCGCGCAAAATGGCAAGGCGTGGAAAGAAGAGTGCGGCGTGCGCAAGCAGATTCAGGTTCGCGATGCTCGCCCGCCGCTGGTGGTGATTAGCCGCTCCCACGGTAATGATCCGGAACTGCAGGAGTATCTGGAGCAACTGGGCGAGCACCAGACCACCTCAATCGGTTCGTCGCTGAAATTCTGCCTGGTGGCGGAAGGCCAGGCGCAGCTCTATCCGCGCTTCGGGCCGACCAGCACCTGGGACACCGCCGCCGGTCATGCGGTCGCGGTAGCCGCCGGGGCGCACGTTCACGACTGGCAGGGTAAAACCCTCGACTACACGCCGCGTGAATCCTTCCTCAACCCCGGCTTCCGCGTCTCTATTTATTAAGCAACTTATGCAGCAGGTCGACGACCTGCTGTACCTCTTGCTGGGTCAGCGCGCCGTCTTTTGCCCACTGAACACGTCCGTCTTTGTCTAACACCACAATCGCCGAACTGCCTTCATCGAGCTGCCAGGCTTTGCGTGCGAGACCGTTGCTGTCGACGATAAACTGCGACCACGGATAGAGCTGCTTATTGCTCTCAATGCTGCTGCGCACGAACATCCCGGAGCCGGGGATCGCGTCATCGGTATTCACGATGGTGGTGGTCTGGTAGCGGTCGTGCGGCAGGCCAGCCGCCTTAATCGCCTCAATCAGATTGGCATTTTTCTCTTTTGCCGAGGTGCGCCCGGCAATATGCTGGATGACGCGCACTTTTCCCGCCAGCTGCGAGCTATTCCAGTTTTTGTAGCTAAACTTATCGTTACTCAGTACCAGTTCTCCGCGGTCGGCGATGCCTACCGGCGCGACGCGTTGACCGTCGACAAAATTATGTGCCGAAGCCATTAACGGCAACAGGAGGGCGGAAACCGCCAGCAACTTACGTAGGGTCATGAGATATCCTTTTTTATATGCAGGTGATCCGACCACTTGGTCTTGTTTAATGATAAGTGCGAATTGTCGCCATTACCCGCAAGCGTGATGCCAGTTTGCGTGCTAACGCACACATTCAATAAAAAACGGAAACTTATACTAACAACTACGTATGCCTGAAACGAAAATTCTGAATTATTGTCATCAAAGGGTAAAAAAACTTCTACAGACTGGGTGTCTTCGGAAATCTGGACTATAGTTTTAGGGCATTAAAATTTGCGCTCCCGATACGCGGGCTAACTGTGGCACCGCAGGAGCGTAACCCTGGCAGGAGACAACAATGAAAATTTTCCAACGCTACAATCCGCTGCAAGTGGCGAAGTACGTGAAGATCCTGTTTCGTGGACGGTTGTACATCAAGGACGTTGGCGCTTTTGAATTTGATAAGGGAAAAATCCTTATCCCGAAGGTTAAGGACAAGCTGCATTTCTCAGTGATGTCCGAAGTCAATCGTCAGGTTATGCGTCTGCAAACTGAGACCGCATAACGTGGTATGACGGCACGAAAAAAGACGGCTCCCGATGGGAGCCGTTGATGTTTTCAGGGCCGCTTACGCCGCGCCTTTCTCTTTTTTCGCCGCTTCTTCGATATCAGGCAGTTTCGGTACCAGTACCGTTGGTTTGTTGTCGATGCGGGTGACCAGCAACTGGTCGATACGGTAGTTATCGATATCCACCACTTCAAACTTGTAACCGGAGAACTTCACCGCATCGGTGCGTTTCGGGATCTTACGCAGCATAAACATCATAAAGCCGCCGATGGTCTCGTAATTATCGGACTGCGGGAACTCATCGATATCCAGCACGCGCATCACGTCGTCGATCGGCGTCCCGCCGTCAATCAGCCAGGAGTTCTCATCGCGGGCGACGATTTGTTCTTCCAGCCCCTGGCCGACCAGGTCGCCCATCAGGGTAGTCATGACGTCGTTGAGGGTGATAATCCCCACCACCAGCGCGTATTCGTTCATGATCACCGCGAAGTCTTCGCCGGCGGTTTTAAAGCTTTCCAGCGCTTCAGAGAGCGTCAGGGTATCCGGCACGATCAGCGTATTGCGGATCTGCACGCCGCCGGTTAACACCAGGCTCTGGTTTGCCAGCACGCGGTTCAGCAGGTCTTTTGAATCGACGTAACCGATGATGTGATCGATATCCTCGTTACATACCAGGAACTTGGAGTGCGGATGTTCCGCCACTTTATTCTTCAGGCTCTGCTCGTCTTCATGCAGATCGAACCAAATCACGTTTTCGCGCGGCGTCATCGAAGAGGGAACGGTACGGGATTCCAGCTCAAAGACGTTTTCAATTAATTCGTGTTCCTGTTTACGCAGTACCCCGGCCAGCGCACCGGCTTCCACCACCGCGTAAATATCATCAGAGGTGATGTCGTCTTTACGCACCATTGGGATTTTAAACAGGCGGAAGATGTTGTTCGCCATGCCGTTAAACAGCCACACCAGCGGGCGGAAGACCAGTAAACAGAAGCGCATCGGGTTGATGATGCGCAAAGCCACGGCTTCTGGCGCAATCATACCGATGCGTTTCGGCGTCAGGTCAGCAAACAGGATGAACAGGCTGGTGACCAGGGTGAAGGAGAAAATAAAGCTCAGCTGCTCGGAAAGCTCCGGCGACATGTAGCGGCTCAGTACGCTGTGGAAAGCAGGCGAAAAGGCGGCATCGCCGACGATACCACCGAGAATGGCCACGGCGTTAAGGCCGATCTGCACGACGGTGAAGAAGGTGCCAGGGTTTTCCTGCATTTTGAGAACGCGCTGCGCGTTCACATTGCCTTCATCAGCCAGCAATTTGAGTTTGATTTTACGTGATGCGGCCAGTGAGATTTCAGAGATCGAAAAAAATGCACTGACGGCAATAAGGAAAAGTATTACTAAAATACTGTTTAACATATCTTTTCTGACCGTTGAGGCCAGATCCTCGGAAGGGAAGTGGATAACTCTTTTAATGTGGAATACATAAAAAACCGGTCCGAAGGCGCTGGACCGGCTATGACACAGCGTAGTATAGCGTAAATGTCTGTAAAGCCACCAGAGCGATAATTATTCTCGCCAGCGGCCTTACTCTTCAGGATTACGCCTGTGGGGGGAGGCAAACGCCAATCCCGCCGATACCGCAGTAGCCGTACGGATTTTTGTGCAGATACTGCTGATGATCGTCTTCGGCATAGTAGAACGGTTTCGCCGTGGCGATTTCGGTGGTGATCTCGCGGGTGTCGTTGGCGTCGCGCATCGCTGCCTGGTAACGCAGCATGCTGGCCTGCGCCGCTTCAAGCTGCTCTGGCGTCAGCGGGTAGATAGCTGAACGGTACTGCGTGCCGTGGTCGTTACCCTGCTGCATCCCTTGCGCCGGATCGTGGTTCTCCCAGAAAACCTGCAGCAGTTGTTCATAGCTAATGACCTGCGGGTCATACACCACGCGCACCGCTTCCGCGTGCCCGGTGTCGCCGCTGCAGACTTCGCGATAGGTTGGATTTGGCGTGTAGCCGCCGGTATAGCCCGCCGCGGTGCTGTAGACCCCCGGCAATTGCCAGAACAGACGCTCGACGCCCCAGAAGCAGCCCATCGCGAACAGCGCGACCTCCATTCCTTCAGGAACATTGGTCATTGAGTGGCCGTTAACGGCGTGGAGCGTTGCTACCGGCATCGGCGTGTTGCGCCCCGGTAGTGCATCCGCCTGGGCGACAAGATGCGTTTTATCAAATAGACTCACGGTTGGCCTCGCAATTTGTGGTTAAGGTTGTAACGTCGCGTATCTTTTTAGACAATAAACACGCTCAATACGTCTAAATTTAAACATAAGAATTATTTGGGTTACCGTCACTTTTTCAACCCTTAGTTGTTAGGGTTTTGTTAAGCCGTGGAGCGGCACTTGCGTTTCCTTCGGGGGGAAACAAGGATATTCAGGAGAACACGTGCAACAAATCCGCCAGATATGCGTTACCAGCCTTTTGCTGGTCAGCGGGGTCGCCAGCGCAGCGAATGTGCGTTTGCAGGTTGAGGGGTTATCCGGGGAACTGGAAAAAAACGTCCGCGCCCAACTATCCACGATCCAGAGCGATGAGGTCACGCCGGACCGTCGTTTTCGCGCGCGCGTCGATGACGCCATCCGCGAGGGCCTGAAAGCGCTGGGTTATTATGAACCCACTATCGATTTCGATCTGCGTCCGCCGCCCAAAAAAGGGCGTCAGGTACTGATTGCCAAAGTAACTCCCGGCGAGCCGGTGCGCATTGGCGGTACCGAGGTTATCCTGCGCGGCGGCGCGCGCACCGACCACGATTATCTGGACCTGCTGAAAACGCGTCCGGCAATTGGCACGGTACTCAATCACAGCGATTATGACGGCTTCAAAAGCTCGCTCACCAAGGTGGCGCTGCGTAAAGGCTATTTCGATAGCGAGTTCAATAAAAGCCAGCTCGGCGTGTCGCTCGACCGCCATCAGGCTTTCTGGGATATAGATTACAACAGCGGCGAGCGCTACCGCTTTGGTCCGGTAAGTTTTACCGGTTCGCAGATCCGCGAAGAGTACCTGCAAAGCCTGGTCCCCTTTAAACAGGGTGATTATTACACCTCGCAGGATTTGGCGGAGCTGAACCGTCGCCTGGCGGCGACCGGCTGGTTTAACTCGGTGGTCGTCGCGCCGCAGTTTGATAAATCACGCAAAACCAAGGTGCTGCCTCTGCAGGGCGTCGTTTCGCCACGCAAAGAGAACACCGTGGAAACCGGGGTCGGCTATTCGACAGACGTCGGGCCGCGCGTGAAAGCGACGTGGAAAAAGCCGTGGATGAACTCCTACGGCCACAGCCTGAGCTCCAGCATCAGCCTCTCCGCGCCGGAGCAGCAGTTCGATTTCAGCTACAAAGTCCCGCTGTTAAAAAGCCCGCTTGAGCAGTATTACCTGATGCAGGGCGGTTTTAAGCGTACCGACCTTAACGATACCAAGGCCGACTCCACCACCCTGGCGCTGTCGCGCTATTGGGAGATGTCGAGTGGCTGGCAGCGCGCGATTAATCTGCGCTGGAGTCTGGACCACTTTACCCAGGCGAACGTCACCAATACCACCATGCTGCTTTATCCCGGCGTCTCGGTGAACCGGACCCGCTCCCGCGGCGGCCTGATGCCAACCTGGGGCGATTCCCAGCGCTATTCGGTGGACTACTCCAACACCATGTGGGGCTCGGACATTAACTTTATCGTCATGCAGGCGCAGGACGTGTGGATCCGCACCCTCTATGACCGCCACCGCTTCGTGGTGCGCGGCAACCTCGGCTGGATTGAAGCCGATGACTTCAGCAAAGTCCCGCCGGATCTGCGTTTCTTCGCCGGTGGCGACCGCAGCATTCGTGGTTATAAATACAAATCGATCTCGCCGAAAGACGACGACGGCAAGCTGATCGGTGCGTCAAAGCTGGCGACAGGCTCGCTGGAGTATCAATACAACGTCACCGGAAAATGGTGGGGGGCGATGTTTATTGACAGCGGCGAAGCGGTAAGCGACATCCGTAAAAGCGATTTTAAAACCGGCGCGGGCGTCGGCGTGCGCTGGCAATCGCCGGTCGGGCCGATCAAGCTGGATATCGCCAGACCTATCGGCGACAAAGAAGAACACGGTTTACAGTTTTATATCGGTCTGGGGCCTGAATTATGAGTTTATGGAAGAAGATAAGCCTCGGCGTATTACTCTTTTTAGTGTTGCTGATTGGTGCGGTTGGCTTTTTAGTCGGCACTACTACCGGTTTGCATCTGGTACTGAAAGCGGCGGACCGCTGGGTGCCGGGGCTGGAGATCGGCAAGGTCACCGGCGGCTGGCGTGACCTGACCTTACAGAACGTGCGCTTCGAACAGCCGGGTGTGGCGGTGACGGCCGGCCAGTTCCATCTCGGCGTTAAGCTGCGCTGCCTGTGGGATAGCAGCCTGTGCGTTAACGATATCTCGCTGCGTGATATCTACGTCGCTATCGATACCAAAAAGATGCCGCCTTCAGCGCCGGTAGAGGAAGAAGATTCCGGCCCGCTGAACCTCTCGACGCCATACCCCATTACCCTCAGTCGCGTGGCGCTGCATAACGTCAATGTCAAAATCGACGATACCGCCGTTTCGCTGCGCGATTTCTCCACCGGCCTGAACTGGCAGGAGAAAAATCTGACCCTGACGCCGACTTCGCTCCAGGGCTTGCTCATCGCCCTGCCGAAGGTAGCAAAAGTGGCGCAGGAGCAGGTGGTGGAGCCGAAAATTGACCATCCGAAACCGGAAGAGAAGCCGCTTGGCGAGACGATGAAAGATCTGTTCTCGCAGCCGGTGCTACCGGAGATGGTCGATGTGCATCTGCCGCTGAACCTTAATATTCAGGAGTTCCGCGGCGAACAGCTGCGCCTGACCGGCGACACCGATATGACCGTCTACAACCTGCTGCTGAAGGTGAGCAGCATCGACGGGCAGATGAAACTTGATGCGCTGGACGTCGATTCCGACCAGGGCAAGGTTACCGCTTCCGGCACCGCGCAACTGCAGGATAACTGGCCGGTCGACATCACCCTCGACAGTACGCTGAACATCGACCCGCTGAAAGGCGAGAAGGTAAAGCTGAAAGTTGGCGGCGAACTGCGTAAAAAACTGCAGGTCGGCGTTGATTTAGCCGGCTCTGTGGCCATGACCCTGCGCGCCGAAGCGCAGCTGGCGGAAGCCGGTCTGCCGCTGAATATGGAAGTGAAAAGTAAGCAGCTGTACTGGCCGTTTACCGGCGAGAAACAGTTCCAGGCGGATGATCTGCATCTGAAATTCAGCGGCAAAATGACCGACTACACCATGGCGTTTAGTACCGCGGTGAAAGGACAGTCGCTGCCGCCGGCTAAAATTACCCTTAATGCTAAAGGCAATGAACAGCAGGTGAACCTGGATAAGCTGACCGTAGCGGCGCTGGAGGGGAAAACCGAACTGAAAGCGTTGCTCGACTGGCAGCAGGCGATCAGCTGGCGCGGCGAATTGACCCTCGATGGCATTAATACCGCCAAAGAGGTGCCGGACTGGCCGTCGAAGCTGAACGGGATTATCAAAACCCAGGGTAGCCTGTATGGCAGCAGCTGGCAGATGGCGGTTCCCGAGCTGAAAATTACCGGCAACGTGAAACAGAATAAAGTGGATGTCCACGGTTCGCTGCAGGGTAACAGCTATATGCAGTGGAAAGTGCCGGGACTGCATCTGGCGCTTGGCCCAAACAGCGCCGATGTGAAAGGCGAGCTGGGGGTGAAAGACCTCAATCTCGACGCCACCATCGATGCGCCGCATCTCGACAATGCGTTGCCGGGGCTGGGGGGTACGGCGAAAGGTCTGCTGAAGGTGCGCGGCACCATCGATGCGCCGCAGCTGCTGGCGGATATCACCGCTCGCGCTTTACGCTGGCAGGAACTGACGGTAGCCCAGGTCAACGTCAAAGGCGACGTCAAATCCAGCGACCAGATTGGCGGCAATCTTGACGTACGCGTCGATCGTATCAGCCAGCCGGGCGTTAACATCAGCCTGGTGCAGCTGAATGCCAAAGGTACCGAGAAGCAGCACGATTTACAGCTGCGCGTACAGGGCGAGCCGGTGTCGGGCCAGTTGACGCTGGCGGGCAGCTTCGATCGTAAAGAGGAGCGCTGGAAGGGCACCCTGAGCAATACCCGTTTCCAGACGCCGGTAGGGCCGGTGGCGCTGACGCGCAACATTGCGCTGGATTACCGTAATCAGGAACAGAAAATCAGCATCGGGCCGCACTGCTGGAGCAACCCGAATGCCGAGTTGTGCGTACCGCAGACCATCGATGCCGGCGCCAGCGGGCGCGCGGTGGTCAATCTCAACCGTTTCGATCTGGCGATGCTGAAGCCGTTTATGCCGGAGGCGACCCAGGCAAGCGGCGTGTTTAGCGGTAACGCCGATGTGAGCTGGGACACCACCAAAGAGGGGCTGCCGCAGGGCAAAGTCACCCTCAGCGGGCGCAACGTCAAAGTCACCCAGACGCTCAACGACGCACCGCTGCCGGTGGCTTTCGATACGCTTAACCTCAGCGCCGACCTGCATAACAACCGGGCGCAGTTGGGCTGGCTGATACGCCTGACCAACAACGGCCAGCTTGATGGCCAGGTGGAGGTGACCGACCCGCAGGGGCGGCGTAACCTGGGCGGCAACGTCAACATTAGCAACTTCTCGCTGGCGATGATTAACCCGATCTTCGCTCGCGGCGAGAAAGCGGAAGGCAAGCTTAATGCCCGTCTGCGTCTGGGCGGCAACTTACAGAGCCCGCAACTGTTTGGTCAGATGCAGTTGAGCGGCGTTGATATCGACGGCAACTTTATGCCATTTGATATGCAGCCGAGCCAGCTGGCGATGAACTTCAACGGAACGCGTTCGACCCTGCAGGGGACGGTGAATACCAAACAGGGGCAGATTGCGCTGAGCGGCAACGCCGACTGGACGCAAATCGACAACTGGCGCGCGCAGATTGCGGCGAAGGGTAGCCGGGTGCGCATTACCGTGCCGCCGATGGTCCGCCTGGATGTTTCTCCGGACGTGGTGTTTACCGCCACGCCAAGCCTGTTTAACCTCGATGGCCGCGTTGACGTACCTTGGGCGCGTATTGTGGTGAACGAGGTGCCGGAGAGCGCGGTGGGCGTCTCTTCCGATGAGGTGATGCTGGACAAAGATCTGAAGCCGATTAAGCCGCAGAGCGCCGGTATTCCGATCAACAGCAACCTGACGATTCACGTCGGCAACAACGTGCGTCTGGACGCTTTCGGCCTGAAAGCGCGTCTGACCGGCGATCTGAAAGTGGCGCAGGATAAGCAGGGGCTGGGGCTCAATGGCCAGATCAATATTCCGGAAGGTCGTTTCCACGCTTATGGTCAGGATCTGATCGTGCGTAAAGGCGAGCTGCTGTTCTCCGGGCCGCCGGATCAGCCGCTGCTCAATATCGAAGCGATTCGTAACCCGGAAGCCACCGAAGACGACGTGATCGCCGGCGTTCGCGTCACCGGTTCTGCCGATCAGCCGAAGGCCGAGATCTTCTCCGACCCGGCAATGTCGCAGCAGGAAGCGCTTTCTTATCTGTTACGCGGTCAGGGTTTAGGCAGCGAACAGAGCGATAGTGCGGCAATGACCTCAATGCTTATTGGAATGGGGGTTGCACAAAGTGGTCAGGTTGTGGGTAAAATCGGCGAGACGTTTGGCGTAAGCAATTTGGCGCTGGATACCCAGGGGGTAGGCGACTCCTCCCAGGTGGTGGTCAGCGGCTATGTGCTGCCAGGTCTTCAGGTAAAATACGGCGTCGGCATCTTCGACTCTTTGGCGACGCTTACCCTGCGTTATCGCCTGATGCCTAAGCTATATATGGAAGCGGTGTCTGGCGTAGACCAGGCTCTCGATTTGCTCTATCAGTTTGAGTTTTAGCAATGCGAATATTTGTTTACGGCAGTTTACGACGCAAACAAGGCAACAGCCACTGGATGACCAACGCCCAGTTGCTGGGCGCTCATAGTGTCGACGATTATCAGCTGTACAGCCTGGGCCACTATCCAGGCGCGGTGCCGGGCGAGGGCACAGTACATGGTGAAGTGTATCGTATCGACGCATCGACGCTGGCCGAGCTGGATGCGCTGCGCACCAAGGGCGGTGAATACGCGCGCCATCTGATCCAAACGCCTTACGGCAGCGCGTGGATGTATGTCTACCAGCGCTCCGTCGAGGGGTTTGCGCAGATTGAGAGCGGAAACTGGTTGGACAGAGACCAGTAATTGAAAACGGCAACGCCACCTTCGGGTGGCGTTGTTTTTTGGCCGTCTGAAACCAGAACAGGCCCATACAAAAACACCGCCCGGAGGCGGTGTTTTTTATGCTGGATAAACAGAATTACTTCTGTTTAGCGCGCTCGAAGGAAGCAACGATTTCAGCTTTAGCCGCTTCAGCGTTGTCCCAACCGTCGACTTTAACCCACTTGCCTTTTTCCAGATCTTTGTAGTGCTCGAAGAAGTGAGTGATCTGGGCTTTCAGCAGTTCCGGCAGGTCGTTCACATCTTTGATGTGATCGTATTCTTTGCTCAGCTTGGTGTGCGGTACCGCAACCAGCTTGGCATCTTCACCGGATTCGTCGGTCATTTTCAGTACGCCAACCGGACGGCAGCGGATAACTGAGCCTGGTTGCAGCGGGTACGGAGTCGGGACCAGCACGTCAACCGGGTCGCCGTCCAGGGACAGGGTGTGGTTGATGTAGCCGTAGTTGCACGGATAGAACATCGCAGTGGACATGAAACGGTCAACGAACAGTGCGCCGCTCTCTTTGTCAACTTCGTATTTGATTGGGTCTGCGTTAGCTGGGATTTCGATAACGACGTAGATGTCTTCCGGCAGCTCTTTGCCCGCAGGTACGTTGAGTAAGCTCATGTCTGTTTCCTTTAAAAATGTTTGGCAAACAAGTGCCCGGTATTATAGCCAACTCACATCGAATGTCTTCGCTTCTTTTTGCCAGACTATGGGGGGAAGCGTCTGAATTTCTCCTCATCAGATAACCCTAAAATCCATAAAGATAGCTACATTCTGAATAATTTTGTGTAACCGTTTTCAATGTTGCGAGCGGCGGTTATCCAGAAGGCAAATTTTCGTCATTAGCGCAGGGCATGCCGTTGGGCGGGAAGCCTTATCGCCGCTCAGCTCAGACAAATCGCACCAATTAACATTTTATTTACTTTTTCGAAGTGTGATGTAACGCATTCAGTTACATAACGGATTGTCTATAGTTTGTTCGCAGGTGAGCATTTAACCAACAATAACCCTACGAGGAACATCTTATGTGGAAGCGCTTACTTCTCGTCACCGCGGTTTCGGCAGCTATGTCGTCTATGGCGATGGCCGCCAACCTGACCGTAGGATTTTCGCAGGTCGGCTCTGAATCGGGCTGGCGCGCGGCCGAAACGAATGTTGCTAAGGAAGAAGCGGCGAAGCGTGGCATCACCCTGAAGATTGCCGATGGTCAGCAAAAACAGGAAAACCAGATTAAAGCCGTGCGCTCATTCATTGCCCAGGGCGTGGACGCGATCTTTATCGCGCCGGTGGTGGCGACCGGCTGGGAGCCGGTGCTAAAAGAAGCGAAAGAGGCCAATATCCCGGTGTTCCTCCTCGACCGTTCGATCGACGTTAAAGATAAGTCGCTGTATATGACCACCGTCACCGCCAACAACGTGCTGGAAGGGCAACTGATTGGCGACTGGTTGGTGAAAACCGTCGATGGCAAGCCGTGTAACGTCGTGGGGCTCCAGGGCACCGTGGGCGCCAGCGTCGCTATCGATCGTAAGAAAGGCTTCGCCGAGGCGATTGCCAAAGCGTCCAACATCAAGATTATCCGCTCGCAGTCCGGCGACTTCACCCGCAGTAAGGGGAAAGAGGTGATGGAGAGCTTTATCAAAGCGGAGAATAACGGCAAGAACATCTGCATGGTCTACGCCCATAACGATGACATGGTAATCGGCGCGATTCAGGCCATCAAAGAGGCCGGGCTGAAGCCGGGCAAAGATATCCTCACCGGTTCTATCGACGGCGTGCCGGATATTTATAAAGCGATGATCGCCGGCGAGGCGAATGCCAGCGTCGAGCTGACGCCGAATATGGCCGGTCCGGCGTTTGATGCGCTGGAAAAATACAAAAAAGACGGCACCCTGCCTGAGAAGCTGACTATCACCAAATCGACCCTCTACCTGCCGGATACGGCAAAAGAAGAGTTAGAGAAGAAGAAAAATATGGGCTACTAAGCCTTCATGAAAATGCCGGGGGCGCTACGCTTGCCCGGCCTACATTGCGCTCTTTTGTAGGCCGGATAAGCGTAGCGCCATCCGGCGTGATGCAGGGGGAATCATGACCACCGACCAACTTCAGGAAATCCTCCGCACCGAAGGATTAAGCAAATTCTTTCCCGGCGTCAAAGCGCTGGATAACGTTAATTTCAGCCTACGGCGCGGCGAAATCATGGCCCTGTTGGGCGAAAACGGCGCCGGAAAATCGACGCTGATAAAAGCGCTCACCGGTGTGTACCATGCCGAACGCGGGGCGATTTGGCTGGAAGGGCAGCAAATATCGCCGAAAAACACCGCCCACGCTCAGCAGTTGGGTATCGGCACCGTTTACCAGGAAGTTAACCTGCTGCCAAATATGTCGGTGGCGGATAACCTGTTTATTGGCCGCGAGCCGAAGCGCTTTGGTCTGCTGCGGCGCAAAGAGATGGAAAAACGCGCTACCGCGCTGATGGCCTCTTACGGCTTCTCGCTCGACGTGCGCGAACCGCTGAACCGTTTTTCGGTGGCGATGCAGCAAATCGTCGCCATCTGCCGGGCCATCGACCTGTCGGCGAAAGTATTAATCCTCGATGAACCGACCGCCAGCCTGGACACTCAGGAAGTGGAGATGCTGTTCACCCTGATGCGTCAGCTGCGCGATAACGGCGTCAGCCTGATTTTCGTGACCCACTTTCTCGACCAGGTCTATGCCGTCAGCGACCGTATTACCGTGCTGCGCAATGGCAGTTTCGTCGGCTGTCGGGAGACCCGCGAGCTGCCGCAAATCGACCTGGTCAAAATGATGCTGGGGCGCGAGCTGGACCATCAGGCGCTGCAGCGCGCCGGGCGCACGCTGCTTAGCGATAAGCCGGTGGCGGCATTTGAAGATTTTGGCAAGAAGGGCACGATTGCGCCGTTTACTCTGCAGGTGCGGCCGGGCGAGATCGTCGGCCTGGCCGGGCTGTTGGGATCCGGGCGCACCGAAACGGCGGAGGTCATTTTTGGCATCAAGCCCGCCGACAGCGGTAAAGCGTGGATCAAGGGCAAGCCGCAAACGCTGCGCTCGCCGCATCAGGCTTCCTGCCTCGGCATTGGCTTCTGTCCGGAAGATCGTAAAACCGACGGCATCATCGCCGCTGCTTCGGTGCGGGAAAATATCGTGCTGGCGCTGCAGGCGCAGCGCGGCTGGCTGCGGCCGATCCCGCGCCGTGAACAGCATGAGATCGCCGAACGCTTTATTCGCCAGCTAGGCATTCGCACTCCCAGCGCTGAACAGCCGATCGAATTTCTCTCCGGCGGCAACCAGCAGAAGGTATTGCTGTCGCGCTGGCTGCTGACCAAACCCCAGTTCCTGATCCTCGATGAGCCGACGCGCGGTATCGATGTCGGCGCCCACGCCGAGATTATTCGCCTGATAGAAACCCTCTGCGCCGATGGCCTGGCGCTGCTGGTTATCTCCTCCGAACTGGAAGAGCTGGTGGGCTACGCCGACCGGGTGATCATCATGCGCGATCGCCAGCAGGTGGCGGAAATCCCGCTTGCCGAGCTATCGGTCCCGGCGATCATGAACGCGATTGCGGCATAAGGAGCCCAGCATGATGCCCAGAACTGTACCACAAAGCGGACAGCCAAAACGGCGCTTAAGCTGGCCGAAAGGGATGCCGCAAATTATTGCTCTCCTGCTGGTATTAGCGGTGGATAGCCTGGTGGCGCCGCATTTCTTCCAGGTGCTGTTGCAGGATGGACGGCTGTTTGGCAGCCCGATTGACATTCTCAACCGTGCGGCGCCGGTGGCGCTGCTGGCGATTGGCATGACGCTGGTCATCGCCACCGGCGGCATCGATCTGTCGGTCGGCGCGGTGATGGCTATCGCCGGGGCGACCGCCGCCTCGATGACCGTCGCCGGGCACAGCCTGCCGGTGGTGCTGCTCGCCGCATTGGGCGCAGGTGCGCTGGCCGGCCTGTGGAACGGCATTCTGGTGGCCGTGCTGAAGATCCAGCCCTTCGTGGCCACGCTTATCCTGATGGTCGCCGGGCGCGGCGTCGCGCAGCTGATTACCTCCGGGCAGATCGTCACCTTTGATTCGCCGGCGCTTTCCTGGCTTGGCAGCGGCTCCCTGTTGCTGCTGCCGACGCCGGTGATTATCGCCATCGCAACGCTACTGCTGTTCTGGCTGTTTACCCGCCGGACCGCGCTCGGCATGTTTATTGAAGCGGTGGGGATCAATATCCGCGCGGCAAAAAATGCCGGAGTGAATACCCGCATCGTGGTGATGCTGGCCTATGTACTAAGCGGCATCTGCGCAGCGATTGCCGGCATTATCGTCGCGGCGGATATCCGCGGCGCCGACGCCAACAACGCCGGATTATGGCTGGAGCTGGACGCCATCCTGGCGGTGGTGATCGGCGGCGGTTCGCTAATGGGCGGGCGCTTTAATCTGCTGCTGTCGGTGGTGGGGGCGTTGATTATCCAGGGAATGAACACCGGGATTTTACTCTCCGGTTTCCCGCCGGAGCTCAACCAGGTGGTGAAAGCGGTGGTGGTGCTGTGCGTACTGATCGTTCAGTCGCCGCGCTTTATCGGTCTACTGAAAGGGGGACGCGGCCGTGATAAAACGTAATTTACCTTTGATGATCACCCTCGCGGTATTCGTGCTGGGCTATCTCTACTGCCTGACCCAGTTTCCGGGTTTTGCTTCGACGCGGGTGATTTGCAATATCCTGACCGATAACGCTTTCCTTGGGATCATCGCCGTCGGCATGACCTTCGTGATCCTCAGCGGCGGTATCGATCTGTCGGTCGGGTCGGTGATTGCTTTCACCGGCGTGTTTCTTGCCAAAGCGATCGGCTTTTGGGGGATCTCGCCGCTGCTGGCCTTTCCGCTGGTACTGGCCATGGGCTGCGCCTTCGGCGCGTTTATGGGATTGCTGATCGATGCGCTGAAAATTCCGGCATTTATCATCACCCTCGCCGGTATGTTTTTCCTGCGCGGCGTGAGCTATCTGGTTTCGGAAGAGTCGATTCCTATTAACCATCCGCTGTATGACACTCTGTCCGGGCTGGCGTGGACCATCCCCGGCGGCGGCCGCCTGAGCGCGATGGGGCTGCTGATGCTGCTGGTGGTGGTGCTGGGAATTTTCCTCGCCCATCGTACCCGCTTTGGCAACCAGGTTTATGCTATCGGCGGCAACGCCACGTCGGCAAATTTGATGGGTATTTCTACGCGTAGCACCACCATTCGCATCTATATGTTGTCGACCGGTCTGGCGACGCTTGCCGGCATCGTCTTCTCTATCTACACCCAGGCGGGCTACGCGCTGGCGGGCGTCGGCGTGGAACTGGATGCTATCGCTTCGGTGGTGATAGGCGGCACGCTGCTTAGCGGCGGCGTCGGAACGGTCCTGGGGACGCTGTTCGGCGTGGCGATTCAGGGGCTTATTCAGACCTACATCAACTTTGACGGTACGCTCAGTTCATGGTGGACGAAGATTGCCATCGGCATCCTGCTGTTTATCTTCATTGCGCTGCAGCGTGGGCTGACGGTGCTGTGGGAAAATCGCCAGAATGCGGCGGTGACTCGCGTGGGTGGGGCGGTGAATCGCTGACAGGAAATTCCCTTCCCGCAGGGCGGGAAGGGAAGGTAGAAATTAAGCGTCCGGGAACTCTTTAATGAAGTTCTCGACGTCTTCTACCATGTGGTCGTTGCCGACGAAGAACGAACGGCGCTGGTGCAGGCTTTCCGGGATGATATCGAGAATACGCTCTTTACCATCGCTGGCTTTGCCGCCCGCCTGTTCCGCCAGCATCGCCATCGGGTTGCATTCGTACAGCAAACGCAGTTTCCCTTGCGGGTGGCTGGCGGTGCTCGGATACAGGTAGATGCCGCCTTTCAGCAGGTTACGGTGGAAGTCGGCCACCAGAGAACCGATATAGCGCGAGGTGTACGGGCGCTGGGTCTCTTTATCTTCTTCCTGACAGTACTTGATGTATTTCTTCACGCCCATCGGGAACTTGATGTAGTTACCTTCGTTGATGGAGTAGGTTTTGCCTTTCTCCGGGAAGCGCATCCGCTCCTGGCTCAGGCAGAAGACGCCGAGTGACGGGTCGTAGGTAAAGGCGTGCACGCCGCAGCCGGTGGTGTAGACCAGCATGGTGGAGGAGCCGTAAACCACATAACCCGCGGCAACCTGTTTGTTACCCGGCTGCAGGAAGTCTTCTTCGGTGACCGGCGTACCGACCGGCGTGACGCGGCGGTAGATAGAGAAGATAGTCCCCACGGAGACGTTAACGTCAATGTTGGAGGAGCCATCCAGCGGATCCATCAGCACAACGTATTTGGCGTGTTCGCACCCTTCGAAGACCACGATTTCATCTTCTTCTTCCGAGGCGATACCGGCGACGATATCACGTGCGCGCAGTGCAGCTTTTAATTTTTCATTCGCGAACAGGTCCAGCTTCTGCTGAACTTCACCCTGAACGTTTTCCGCACCGCTGGCACCCAGGATATCGACCAGACCGGCCTTATTGATATCGCGGTGGATGATCTTGGCGCCCAATTTTATTGCCGACAACAAAGCAGTCAGCTCACCGGTAGCGTGGGAGAACTCGTGCTGCTTTTCGACAATAAATTCACCTAACGTTTTCATAACTCGTTCCCTGCATTTTTATGTTGAGTAAAACGAACGCAACAATCTTAACAAATAATAAAAAAACTGCGCACAGGTGAATCGCGCCAGCAAATGCAGATTTGCCTGAAATGCATTTCTCAGGGGGCCTACATATGGGTAAAATGCGGGTCAGATTAATGAGGGAAGTAACGAATGCGCATTCATATTTTAGGAATCTGTGGCACGTTTATGGGGGGGCTGGCAATGCTGGCACGTTCCCTCGGGCATCAAGTAACCGGCTCGGATGCTAATGTTTATCCGCCAATGAGCACCCTGCTGGAAAATCAGGGCATCGATCTGATTCAGGGCTACGACGCCAGCCAACTGGACCCGCAGCCGGACCTGGTGATTATCGGCAACGCCATGACCCGCGGTAATCCGTGCGTCGAAGCGGTACTGGAAAACAACATTCCGTACATGTCCGGCCCGCAGTGGCTGCACGACTTCGTTCTGCGCGACCGCTGGGTGCTGGCCGTCGCCGGTACCCACGGTAAAACCACCACCGCCGGGATGGCGACATGGATCCTCGAAGCCTGTGGCTATAAGCCGGGCTTCGTTATCGGCGGCGTACCGGGGAACTTCGATGTTTCCGCACGCCTGGGCGACAGCCCGTTCTTCGTGATTGAAGCCGACGAATATGACTGCGCCTTCTTCGACAAGCGTTCCAAGTTCGTTCACTACTGCCCACGCACGCTGATCCTCAATAACCTTGAGTTTGACCACGCGGATATCTTTGACGACCTGAAAGCGATTCAGAAACAGTTCCACCACCTGGTGCGCATCGTGCCGGGCAAAGGCAAAATTATTTTGCCGGAGAGCGACATCAACCTGAAGCAGGTGATGGCGATGGGCTGCTGGAGCGAACAGGAGCTGGTGGGCGAGCAGGGGCACTGGCAGGCGAAGAAACTCAATGCCGATGCCTCGCAGTGGGAAGTCCTGCTCGACGGCGAAAAAGTAGGCGAAGTTAACTGGGCGCTGGTCGGCGAACATAATATGCACAACGGCCTGATGGCGATTGCCGCGGCGCGTCATGTCGGCGTGGTGCCGGCGGATGCCGCTAACGCGCTGGGCAGCTTTATCAACGCCCGACGTCGCCTTGAACTACGCGGCGAAGCCAATGGCGTGACCGTCTACGACGATTTTGCCCACCATCCGACGGCCATTCTCGCGACGCTGCAGGCGCTGCGCGGCAAAGTCGGCGGCACCGCGCGTATTCTGGCGGTGCTGGAGCCGCGTTCCAACACCATGAAAATGGGCGTCTGCAAAGACGATCTGGCGCCGTCTCTCGGCCGCGCCGATGAAGTCTTCCTGCTACAGCCGCAGCATATCCCGTGGCAGGTGGCGGAAGTGGCGGAAGCCTGCGTTCAGCCGGCGCACTGGAGCGCCGACGTCGATACGCTGGTGGACATGATCGTGAAAACCGCGCATCCGGGGGACCATATTCTGGTGATGAGCAACGGCGGCTTCGGCGGCATTCATCAGAAGCTGCTGGATAAACTGGCGCAAAAAGCGGTCGTGGCAGAATAAGCGCGAACGCTTCCGGTTACTGCCCTCCGCGTGAGGGCAGTTTTGTTTTTGCCACCAGGGATTGTGTGATGCTGACCTGTGAAAGAGTACTTTCTACCGACTCGCCCCATTTCGCCACGCTTGACGCGCTGTACGCCCGCGCCTTTCCGTGGCACGAACAGCGCGAAAGCGACGCCAAACTTCAGGCGCTGAGCAACCCGCACTATGCGTTGGAAGCGTGGTTTGATGACGGGGGATTTATTGGCCTGAGCGGCTGCTGGCAGTTTGCCGGTTATAGCTATATCGAACATCTGGCGATTGACGACACCCTGCGTTCGCGCGGTTATGGCAAACAGCTGCTGGCGCAGATCCTGACGCGCGCGCCGCTGACCATTCTGGAAATCGATCCGCTCACCAGCGAAATCGCCCATAAACGGCTGCGCTTTTATCAGTCGATGGGATTCCATGCCAATGCCTGGGCGCACCGCCATCCGACTTATCATCAAGGAATCGACGATCATGAACTGCTGGTGCTGAGCTATCCGCAGCCGATCGATGCGGCGCAGTATCAGCAGTTTGCCCGCGATTTAGGGCGCGAGGTGATGGAGTAGCCCGGATAAGGCGCAACGCGCCGCCATCCGGGAGATGGCGGTTAGCGTGGAGAATTAACCTTCGTTTTCGGCCAGTTCGCGCAGATACTGGAAGATCAGGCGCGCGGATTTCGGCGGCTTGTTGCCTTCTTTCTCTTTCTTGGCATTGCGAATCAGTGAGCGCAGCTGCTGACGGTCAGCGTCTGGCCACAGGTTCAATACCTCTACGACCGCATCATCGCCATTATCAATCAGGCGATCGCGGATTTGTTCCAGCTTATGGAACAGCGCAACCTGCTGGTTATGACGGTTCTTTAACTTATCCAGCGCCTGGCGAATCGGATCGACGTCGCGGTTACGCAGCATTTTACCAATCAGCTGCAGCTGGCGGCGGCGGCCTTCTTTCTTGATACGCTGGGCGAGTTCAATGGCGTCGCGCAGGTCGGTATCGAGCGGCAGCTTATCCAGCGCGTTCTTACCAAGGTCTACCATTTCCGCGCCAAGACGCTTCAGTTCTTCCGCATCGCGCTTAATTTCACTCTTGCTGACCCAGATAATTTCATCATCTTCATCTTCAACGTCATCACCGGGCACGTCGTCGAGCCAGTCTTCGGGCTGCTTTGTCATCTCAGGCTCCTTAAAAAAGAGGCTAATGTTACCAGTTAAGGCGCGCACTGAAAAACGGTTCTCTGTTAGACTTCAGTTAACTCCTTCTTACATTATGGCATTAGCAATGAAAGTCATCTCTCAAGTTGCACAGCAGCGTAAGACGCTGGAAGAAGCCGTTAGTACGGCACTGGAACTGGCGGCAGGCAAATCCGACGGTGCGGAAGTCTCCGTCAGCAAGACCACCGGCATCGGCGTCAGCACCCGCTACGGTGAGGTGGAGAATGTTGAATTCAATAGCGACGGCGCGCTGGGCATCACCGTTTATCATCAAAACCGTAAAGGCAGCGCCTCGTCGACCGACCTGAGCCCGGACGCTATCGCCCGTACCGTGCAGGCGGCGCTGGATATCGCGCGTTACACCTCGCCGGACCCGTTTGCCGGCGTGGCGGATAAAGAACTGCTGGCCTTTGACGCCCCGGATCTGGACCTGTTCCATCCGGCAGAGGTCTCTCCGGATGAAGCCATCGAGCTGGCCGCCCGCGCCGAGCAGGCCGCCTTGCAGGCCGACAAACGTATTACCAATACCGAAGGCGGCAGCTTCAACAGCCACTATGGGATTAAAGTTTTTGGTAATAGCTACGGCATGCTCCAGAGCTACTGCTCTACCCGCCATTCGCTCTCCAGCTGCGTGATTGCCGAAGAAAATGGCGATATGGAACGCGACTATGCCTACACCATTGGCCGCGCTATCGGCGACTTACAGACCCCGGAGTGGGTCGGCAACGAATGCGCCCGTCGCACTTTGTCGCGCCTGGCGCCGCGTAAGCTGTCGACGATGAAAGCGCCGGTTATCTTCGCCAACGAAGTGGCCACCGGGCTGTTTGGCCACCTGGTTGGGGCGATCGCCGGCGGCGCGGTCTACCGTAAATCGACCTTCCTGCTCGACTCCCTCGGCAAACAGATCCTGCCGGAGTGGCTGACCATCGAAGAACACCCGCATCTGCTGAAGGGGCTGGCCTCCACGCCGTTCGACAGCGAAGGCGTGCGCACCGAACGTCGCGACATCATCAAAGACGGCGTGCTGACCCAGTGGCTGCTGACTAACTACTCCGCGCGCAAGCTGGGTATGAAAAGCACCGGCCACGCCGGCGGTATCCATAACTGGCGCATCAACGGCCGCGGCCTGAGTTTTGCAAAGATGCTTAAAGAGATGGGCACCGGGCTTGTGGTCACCGAATTGATGGGGCAGGGTGTCAGTGGCGTGACCGGCGACTACTCGCGCGGCGCATCCGGTTTCTGGGTAGAAAACGGCGAAATTCAGTATCCGGTCAGTGAGATCACCATCGCCGGAAATCTGAAAGAAATGTGGCGTAATATTGTCACCGTCGGCGACGATATCGAAACGCGCAGCAATATTCAGTGTGGTTCCGTGCTGCTGCCGGAGATGAAAATCGCCGGTCAATGACCTGTGTGCCGGGCGCGTCCTGCCGCGCCCGTTTGATATCTTCATAATAAAAAGGAAGTGAGCAATGCGTAAAAAACTGTTAGCGATGCTGGCCGTCTCTGCTTTTGCGCTCGGTTCGGCATCGGCGTTCGCCGACCTTGGCGAAGACATGGACACCCTTGCGGAAAACCTGCAGGTGGTACAAAAAACCTCTGACATTGGCGAGCTGAAAGCGGCGCTGAATAAGATGCGCACCGCTGCGGTTGACGCGCAGAAAGAGACGCCGCCAAAACTGGAAGGCAAAGCGGCCGATAGCCCGGAGATGAAAGATTTCCGCCACGGTCTGGAAACGCTGGTCGGCCAGATCGACGGCGCGCTGAAGTTAGCTGACGCTGGTAAGCTGAAAGAGGCGCAGGCTGCCGCGGAGGACTTCAAAACTACCCGCAATACTTACCATAAGAAGTATCGCTAATCGCCATTTTCGGGAGGCGTCAGCCGATGTCTCCCGCCTAAAAGCCTACCTGTATCACATTTTTCCCTTTTCTTTTTCCGGTCTTTCTGCGGTCGTTTTCCGCTAAACCTCGCTCATTGTTGTGATGCGCATCACGTCATATCGCCTGTTTTTACATTTATCCGGCGAATATGTGGAGTCGATCACCTAAGCCTTCTCCCTTTCCACTTCGAAGTGGAAAACAACTCGCTACAAACTCCTGACCCCCGGCGCTACTTTGGATTCCAGAGACATCAGCGGGGTAACACAAGTGAATAACGGAGCGGTAATAAACGACGTAGGGGAGCAGGCGGCGCAGACCGAACGCCTGGCTGACAAGATGTTACAGCAGGTATTCGCCCTGTTAAGCCGTCACGACATCGTCCCTAACGACGTTCAGGAGCAAATGCTGACTTCCCACGTGCGGGCCATGGCCCACCGGTCAATCAGCGGCGAACCGCTACCGGAAGTGGATGCCAGTCTGTTCGAAGAAATTTCTGAAGATTCAATGATGCTGGCCCGCGAAGTGGTCGCACAGTTCGGCAACCTGCCTGATGAAGAGGCCTGGTTGTTGTCCGTCCACTTCGAAGTCGCAAAAGAAAACCTGTAAGGAGCAAAACATGGAACAAATCACCGTAGTTATTGGCGACCGTCTGGGTAAAGGACAAAAAGTCGCGGCAGGCGCAGAAAAAGCCGGCGCACGTGCAGTGGTCGTCCCTGGCGTTGCTGCAGATATGAAACTTGGCGACATGATGAAAGCGGAAAACGCCTCTTTCGGCATCTCCTTCTGCGGTAGCGGCGGCGCAGGCGCCATCACCGCGCAGACCAAGTACGGTTACAAAGCAAAATACGGCATGCGTTCTATTGAAGAGGGCGTCACCGCCATCAACGAAGGCTGCAACGTGCTGGGCTTCGGCTTCATGGATAAAGAAGAGCTGGGCGAGCGCCTGGTTGAAGCCTGGAAAAAGAAATACGGCGCATAAGTATGAAAGAGCAATTCACCACCACGGTGAGGGTTGCAGGCAAAGGCGAAAGCAAATCACGGGCCTTCGCCGATGCCCTGAACCATGTGCAGGCTGCGGTGATGAAATCATCATCGCGCATCCTACTGCGTATTGAGCCACAGGACGTGACGGTTGTTCATGCGCGTGAAGCGGTACGAAAAGAGGCGTTTCTGTTCATCTTTTTGCGCCGTGAACGACGGACCTACAGCGTGGAGCTGGACGTCACCGTCAACGTGACCGCCATCGATCTCGATAAAGTGGATTTCGTCACGCAAACCTGATTGTTACCAAAGGGTCAGACTATGTTCCTGATAATTTTAATAAAATCGCTCATCATCGGCGGCCTGGTCGGCGTCGGCGTGGGCGCCGGAGCGGCACGCATGTTTCACGCGCCCACCACGCAAGGGATGGGGGCGTTTCGTACCTTGGGCGAGCTGAATTCCTGCGAAGGCGATCCGGCTTCTCACTTCTCTTTTGGTCTCGGCTTCTTCTTTAACGCCTGGGCCTCTTCCGTTGCAGCAGGCTCCTTCACCCAGGACGTTGACCACCGCATTATCCCGAACTGGGGCGCGGCGGCATTGATGGTGAAAAATCGTAACGTTGGCGAAACGCTACACGATCCGAAAAAAATGGCTATTGCCTGCGGCATCATTGGCATGATCGTCGTCGCCTTCCTTAACCTGACCGCATCTTCCGTGCCGGAAGCGCTGCAGGTCACCGCCGTTAAGGTATTGGTTCCGGCGGCAAACCTGCTGGTGAACACCGTGATGCCGGTGATTTTCTGGCTGGCGGCTATCGATGCCGGTAAGAAATCAGGCTTCTGGGCGACGATTTTTGGCGGCGCGGCGCAGCTGATTATGGGGAACGCCGTACCGGGTCTGGTACTGGGGATCCTGATCGGTAAAGGCGTAGAAGAGAGCGGCTGGAACCGGGTAACCAAAGTGATGATGATCGCCATTGTCGCGTTGTTCGTCCTCAGCGGCTTCTTCCGCGGCTTCGACATGAAGATGCTCGAATCCTTCCATCTGACCGTGCCGAACTGGCTGGACATGATCCACAACTCACTCAGCGGCAAGTAACGGGAGCCTGATAATGGAACAGAATAAAGGTTTTTGGTATGCCGACTGGTCGTTCCCGATCTTTGTTGGCCTGCTCTCCTCCGGCGTCTTCGCCGGGACGCACATGTACTATCTGTACGGCATCGGCGCCTTTAACGAAGTGGCCTTCGTGGCGATGTTGAAGGCAGGGATTGATACCGGCGCGTACGGCGCGGTGGCGGCATTCGGCGCGAGCTTCCTGTTCGCCCGCATCATCGAAGGTTCGCTGGTGGGGATTCTGGATATCGGCGGCGCCATTCAGACCGGTATCGGCCTCGGCGTACCGGCGCTGCTGCTCGGCGCGGGCTTTGTCTTCCCGGTGGCGAACTTCGCCGCGTCGCTGGCAACCGGCCTGATCCTCGGCCTGGCGGTCGGCTACATCATCATTCTGGCGCGTAAGTTCACCATCAACCAGAGCGATTCCACCTACGGCGCCGACGTGATGATGGGGGCCGGTAACGCCTCCGGCCGCTTCCTCGGTCCATTGATCATCCTCAGCGCGATGACGGCGTCTATTCCTATCGGGATTGGTTCTTTGGTTGGCGCACTGCTGTTCTACATCTGGCAGAAACCGATCACCGGCGGCGCCATCCTCGGCGCGATGATCCTCGGTTCCATCTTCCCGATTGCGATTAGCTAATCGCCCGATGGCGCCGCGCTTATCGGGCCTGCAAGTCAGCGCGATTTGTAGGCCGGATAAGGCGGTACGCCGCCATCCGGCAACAGATTCACTCTTTCATCAGGAGATAGCTATGTTTGATTTACTCCTGCGCCGTGCGCGCCTCGTCGACGATACCCTGACTGATATCGCCATCCAGGACGGGAAAATCGCGGCGCTGGGCGAGATTAGCGCGCCCTCCCGTAAAACCATTGAGCTGAACGGCAAGGTTTACGTCAGCGCTGGCTGGATTGACTCTCACGTTCACTGCTACCCGAATTCACCAATTTATCACGATGAGCCGGATAGCGTCGGCATCGCCACCGGCGTCACCACCGTGATTGATGCCGGCAGCACCGGCGCCGACGACGTCGATGACTTCTATCAACTGACCCGTAAAGCGGCGACGGAAGTTTATGCGTTGCTCAACATCTCCCGCGTCGGGCTGATTGCGCAGAATGAGCTGGCGAATATGGCTAATATCGACGCCGCCGCGGTGAAGCAGGCGGTGCAACGTCATCCTGATTTTATCGTCGGCCTGAAGGCGCGGATGAGCAGCAGCGTCGTCGGCGAAAACGGCATTACGCCGCTGGCGCGCGCCAAAGCCATTCAGCAGGAAAACGGCGATCTGCCGCTGATGGTGCACATCGGCAATAACCCGCCGAACCTCGATGAAATCGCCGATCGGCTGAGCAGTGGCGACATCATTACCCACTGCTATAACGGCAAGCCGAACCGTATTCTTAATCCTGCCGGCGAGCTGCGCAGCTCCATTACTCGCGCTCTGCAGCGCGGCGTGCGCCTCGATGTCGGCCACGGTACCGCCAGTTTCAGCTTTGAAGTGGCGCGTCGGGCGATTGCGATGGGCATTCTGCCGCACACTATTAGCTCCGATATTTACTGCCGTAACCGTATCGACGGCCCGGTGCGCTCGCTGGCGCTGGTGATGTCGAAATTCCTCGCCATCGGCATGACCCTGCCGCAGGTCATTGACTGCGTGACCGTTAGCGCCGCCGAGGGGTTGCGTCTGACGCGTAAAGGGCGCCTCGAAGAGGGCTTCGATGCCGATTTAACGCTATTTAGCCTGCAGCATCAGCCCACGTTGCTGGTGGATGCCGAAAAAGAGAGCCTGCAGGCTGACAACATTCTGGTGCCGCTGGCCGCGATTCGCGCGGGCAAGGGCTATCTGACCGAACAAGGGAGCGCGGAACATGCCTTCGATTTTTGAGAAATACCATTTAAAACAAGTTATTAACACTTCTGGCCGAATGACGGCGCTGGGCGTTTCCACGCCGCGCCCGGAAGTGGTTGAAGCCGCGATGGCCGGTATGAACCAGTACTTTGAAATGAAAGACCTGGTGAATAAAACCGGCGAGTACATCGCCAAACTGCTGGATGTGGAAGGGGCGACCGTTGTCTCCTGCGCGTCGGCGGGGATTGCCCAGTCGGTCGCGGCGGTGCTGGTGAAAGACAGCGACTGGCTGCTGGAAAACTTGCACGTTACCCCGATTGAAAATAACGAAATCGTGTTGCCGAAGGGCCACAACGTCAACTTCGGCGCGCCGGTTGGCACCATGGTGGCGCTGGGCGGCGGTAAGCTGGTGGAAGCGGGCTACGCCAACGAATGTTCTGCCCAACAGCTGGCGGCGGCGATCACTCCGCGCACCGCGGCGATTCTGTACATCAAATCCCACCACTGTGTGCAAAAAAGCATGCTTAACGTCGCGCAGGCCGCGGAAGTGGCGCGCCAGCATAACTTGCCGCTGATCGTCGATGCGGCGGCGGAAGAAGATTTGCAGTGCTACTACCGCATGGGCGCCGACCTGGTTATCTACAGCGGCGCGAAAGCGATTGAAGGGCCGACCAGCGGGCTGGTCATCGGCAAAACGCAGTACGTCGAGTGGGTTAAGCGCCAGTCGATGGGGATTGGCCGGGCGATGAAAGTGGGTAAAGAGGGCATTCTCGGCCTGACCTGCGCCATTGAACACTACCTGACGGCGACCAAAGAGAGCGGCCAGCAGATGGTGGACAAGATGACGCCGTTTATCGAACAGCTCAACACTCTCAACGGCGTGACCGCGCGGGTGGTGTGGGATAGCGCGGGCCGCGATATCGCCCGCGCCGAGATTAAATTTGATGAAGCGACCACCGGCGTGAATACCGGCGATCTGGTTAACGCGCTGAAGCAGGGCGAATACGCCATTTACTTCCGCGGCTATAAAGCGAATGAAGGCATTATCGAAGCCGATGTCCGCAGCGTGAACGCGCAGCAGCTGGAGGTGGTCGCTCGCCGCATCGCAGAAGTTCTGAATAAGGAGAAAAAAGCATGAAACTGACCCCAAACTTTTACCGTGACCGCGTGTGCCTGAACGTACTGGCGGGCAGCAAAGACAACGCCCGTGAAATTTACGACGCGGCGGAAGGTCACGTACTGGTCGGCGTGCTCTCCAAAAACTATCCGGACGTCGCCAGCGCGGTGGCCGATATGCGTGAATACGCGAAGCTGATTGATAACGCGCTCTCCGTCGGGCTGGGCGCAGGCGATCCAAACCAGTCGGCGATGGTGAGCGAGATTTCTCGCCAGGTGCAGCCGCAGCACGTCAACCAGGTCTTCACCGGCGTGGCTACCAGCCGCGCGCTGCTCGGGCAGAATGAGACCGTGGTGAATGGCCTGGTCTCGCCGACCGGCACGCCCGGAATGGTGAAGATCTCAACCGGCCCGCTGAGCAGCGGCGCGGCGGATGGGATTGTTCCGCTGGAAACCGCCATCGCGCTGTTAAAAGATATGGGCGGCAGCTCTATCAAATACTTCCCGATGGGCGGCCTGAAGCACCGCGCCGAGTTTGAAGCCGTCGCCAAAGCCTGCGCCGCGCACGATTTCTGGCTGGAACCGACCGGCGGTATCGATCTGGAAAACTACAGCGAGATCCTGAAAATCGCCCTGGATGCCGGCGTGAGTAAAATCATCCCGCATATTTACAGCTCGATTATCGATAAAGCCAGCGGCAACACCCGCCCGGCCGATGTGCGCCAGTTGCTGGAGATGACCAAACAGTTAGTGAAGTAGTGCTCTTGCCCCTCACCCTCAAAGGGTGAGGGGCAACTTATCCCACCGAACCATCAAGGAGTTACCATGCCAACCGCTCGTCACCTGCTTGTTGCTTCACTGTCTTTGCTTGCCGCCGGCGCCGCCGCGCAAACCCACTACGCCTGGATTGGTACCTATAATCCTAATGGCGAAGGTCTGTATCGCTTTACCGTCGATGCCAAAACCGGCGCTCTGCGCGATAAGGCGCTGGTGAGCTCGTTGCCGAACGTCGCGCAGTTAACCGTGTCGCGCGATGGCAAAACGCTGTATGCCGCCAGTGAAGTCGAAAAAGGCGTGGTGCAGGCGTGGCGAATTGACAAGAACGGCGAGCTGACGGAACTCAACCAGGTTGCCTCCGGCGGCGCCGGGCCGGTGTATCTCTCCCTGACGCCGGATGGTAAATATCTGTTGGTGGCCAACTATGTTAGCGGCAGCACCGCCGTGCTACCGGTGAAAGAAGATGGTAGCCTGGGCGAGGCGGTGGATGTGCATCAGGATGAAGGTCCGGCCGGCGCCGAACGTCCGGCGGCGGCCGTCGAGGGCAGCTTTGCCATTAGCGATCACAATGGCCCTCACGCCCATATGATCGCCGCGGATCCCAGTGGGAAGTTTGTTTACTCCACCGATCTCGGGCTGGATCGGATCTATCAGTACCGGCTGGATAGCGCCAGCGGTAAGCTGACGCCGAACGATCCGCCGTTTATCGCCGCCTCATCGCCGGGAGCCGGCCCGCGCCACTTCGTCTTTACGCCAAAGGGCGACGGTCTGTGGCTGATTAACGAAGAAGCGTCGACGCTGACCTTCTATCATCTTGATAAGCAAAGCGGCCTGCTGCGCGAAGGCAAAACCGTCTCCGCGCTGCCGAAAGAGTATAAGGGCACCAGCTTTGCCGCGGGCCTGGTGTTGAGCAACGATGGCAAACAGCTATATGTCGCCAACCGCCTGCATAACAGCATTGCCCACTTTAGCGTGCTGGCTGACGGCAGCCTGAGCCACCAGGAGGATATCTGGACGCGTGGGGATTACCCCCGTACGCTGACACTGGATAATCAGGGGCAGTGGCTGTACGTCATGAACCAGCGTAGCGATAATATTACCCGTTTTAGCGTGGCGCCGAAGGATGGCAAATTAACCTTTGCCCCAGACTACACGCCGGTCGGTAGCCCATCGCAGATGGTGATATCCGCCCAACCCTGAGCCGTAACAACAAGGAACTGACATGCGATTTCCCAACCAACGCTTAGCGCAACTCTTCACCCTGCTGCGAAATGAAACGCTGCCGCAGGATGAACTGGCGCAGCGGCTGTCGGTTTCTACCCGTACCGTGCGCGCCGATATCACCGCACTGAATGCGCTGTTGGCGCAGTATGGCGCGCAGTTTACGCTCAACCGCGGTAGCGGTTATCAACTGAAAATTGACGATCGGTCGCGTTTTCAGGCGCTGGAGGAGACGGCGCCGAAGACGCAGCACGTGCCGCGTACCGCCCAGGAGCGCATCCACTTTTTGCTGGTGCGTTTCCTGACCTCGGCGTTCTCCATCAAGCTGGAAAATCTGGCCGATGAGTGGTTCGTCAGCCGCGCCACGCTGCAAAATGATATGGTCGAGGTGCGCGAGCGCTTCCAGCGTTATCAGTTGACTCTTGAAACCCGCCCGCGCCACGGCATGAAGCTGTTCGGCAGCGAGGTATCGATTCGCGCCTGCCTGACCGATTTACTGTGGGAACTGACGCTGCAGGGCGGCATGAATCCGCTGATTAGCGCCGAGGCGCTGGAAGCGGATGTTCCTGCGCAACTGGAACCGGTGCTGCAGGAGACGCTCACCCGGCATCATATTCGCCTCACCGATGTCGGCGAGCGCTTTATCTGCCTGTACGGTGCGGTCGTGGTACGCCGCGTTAGCGAAGGCTATCCGCTGGCCGATTTTAGCGCCGAAGATGTGGCGCAAAACGTCCGCGACGCGGCGCGCGATTTGGCGGGGGAGCTACAGCGGTTGGCCGGAAAACCCTTCTCGCCCGCCGAGGAAGAGTGGCTGTGCGTGCATATCGCCGCCCGCCAGGTACAGGATGTCGATCCGGAAACCATCAGCGCCGACGATGACGAAGCGCTGGTCAATTACATTCTGCGTTACATCAACAGCCAGTATAACTACAACCTGCTGGACGACGCCCAGCTGCACGCCGATCTGCTGACCCACATTAAAACCATGATCACCCGCGTGCGCTATCAGATAATGATCCCTAATCCTCTTCTCGATAACATCAAACAGCACTATCCGATGGCATGGGATATGACACTCGCCGCGGTATCGAGCTGGGGCAAATACACGCCTTATACCATCAGCGAAAACGAAATCGGCTTTCTGGTGCTGCATATTGGCGTCGGGCTGGAACGCCACTACAACATCGGCTACCAGCGCCAGCCGCACGTACTGCTGGTGTGCGATACCAGTAATGCGATGGTGCGGATGATCGAAGCGATCCTGCAGCGTAAATATCCGCAGTTGGCGATCGCCGCTACCATTTCCCAGCGTGAATATGAGCAGCGGGAGGCGATCGATGAGGATTTTGTTATCTCAACGGTACGGATCGGCGAAAAAGACAAACCGGTGGTGACCATCGCGCCGTTCCCCACCGATTACCAGTTAGATCAGATTGGCAAGCTGGTGCTGGTGGATCGCACCCGTCCGTGGATGTTGAATAAATACTTCGATGCCGCCCATTTCCGGGTGATCGATAAGCCGATAGATCAGCAAACGCTGTTCGCCGAGCTGTGTCAGCAGCTGCAGCAGGAAGGCTTCGTCGATGCAGAATTTCATGATTCGGTGGTCGAGCGTGAAGCGATTGTCAGCACCATGCTGGGCGACGGTATTGCGCTGCCGCACGCCCTCGGCCTGTTAGCGAAAAAGACGGTGGTCTATACCGTGATCGCCCCGCAGGGTATCGCCTGGGGCGACGAAACCGCCCATATCATCTTCCTGCTCGCTATCAGCAAGAGCGAGTATGAAGAGGCGATGGCGATCTACGATATTTTCGTGACTTTCCTGCGCGAGCGCGCCATGAGCCGCCTTGCCGCGACCCGTAGCTTCGATGAGTTTAAAACGGTGGCGATGGAGTGCGTCAGCCGGTTTTGAGAGGCTGACGGAGGGGATTAACGCAAATGATGCACGACCTGGTTGCTGCTGCCGCGCCAGATAAGCGCCGGGTCTTTTAAATCCTGCACAAACTTACCGTCGACCAGCACGTTAATCAGGTTCACGACTTCCATCTGCCCGGCGTTCAGTTCGTCAATCTTATAGCCGGTCCAGACCCAGATATCTTTACCGGGGCATTCGGCGCGTACGCGCTGCACCAGTTTGAGGATCTCCGCGACGTTTTGCGGATGCAGCGGATCGCCGCCGGAGAGTGAAAGCCCCTGGCGTTTAATGCGGGTATCGTTGAGGTCGGCGATGATGCGGTCGGCCATCCCGGTTGTGAACGGCATACCGGAATTTACCCGCCAGGTGCTTTTGTTGTAGCAGCCGGGGCATTCGTGGACGCAGCCGGAGACAAACAGGGTGCAGCGGGTGCCGGGGCCGTTGACGATGTCGACGGGGTAATACTGGTGATAATTCATTGTTTCCTCTTCTCATTTGCCGCTGCAGCGTCGTTGGCTGCGCTCGCTCGCCCGGGTCACTTACTCCAGTAAGCTCCCCGGGACTTACTCGTTTGCCGCCTTGCTACAACGCCAACTGATTTGAGGAAACCCACCAGGCTGTCTGGGATTCCTTCGTTTACCGCCTTGCTCTGACGTTAATTGCTTTGCGAAAACGAAGGAGTGCGGCCATTTCCTGGCGTCGCTGCGCTCGGCCGGGCTACGACAGTGGTAGTGGTAGCCCGGATAAGGCGCTGCGCGCCGCTATCCGGGAAAAGCGCATTGGTCTTTAACCAATCTGCCCATTGCCCAGGTGCTTCACGCGGCGCTTCACTTCTTCCTGCTTGCCGGCGTTGAACGGACGCGCGTCCGGGCTGCCGAGATAACCGCAAACCCGGCGGGTCACCGATACGCGGGCGGCGTCGTGGTTGCCGCATTTCGGGCAGGTAAAGCCCTTGCTGGTGCACTCGAACTCGCCGGTATATCCGCACTCGTAGCATTCATCGATCGGCGTATTGGTGCCGTAATACGGTACGTGCTGATAGCTGTAATCCCACACGTCTTCCAGCGCCTTGAGGTTATGCTGGATATTCGGATATTCGCCGTAGCAAATGAAGCCGCCGTTGGCCAGCGGCGGATACGGCGCTTCAAAATCGATCTTGTCGTACGGGTTAACCTTCTTCTCGACGTCGAGATGGAAGCTGTTGGTGTAGTAGCCTTTTTCGGTCACGCCCGGTACCACGCCGAATTCGGCGGTATCGAGGCGGCAGAAGCGATCGCACAGGTTTTCGCTCGGCGTGCTGTACAGGCTGAAGCCGTAGCCGGTCTCTTCCTTCCACTGTTCAACGGCGTCGCGCAGACGCTGAACGATGGCGATGCCTTTTTCACGCAGCGCTTCGCTATCGTACATATGCTGATTGTTGTACAGCGCGTTGATGGTCTCGTGAATCCCGATGTAGCCCAGGGAAATGGACGCGCGGCCGTTCTTGAAAATTTCCGCGACGTCATCGTCGGCTTTCAGACGCACGCCGCAGGCGCCTTCCATATACAGAATTGGCGCGACGCGGGCTTTCACCCCTTCCAGACGGGCGATACGGGTCATCAGCGCTTTGCGCGCCAGCAGCAGGCGCTCGTCCAGCAGCGCCCAGAAGGCGGCTTCGTCGCCTTTCGCTTCCAGCGCGATACGCGGCAGGTTCAGGCTGATAACGCCGAGGTTGTTGCGCCCATCGTGTACCTGTTCGCCGTTCTCGTTTTCCCACACGCCGAGGAAGCTACGGCAGCCCATCGGCGTTTTAAACGACCCGGTGACTTTCACTACCTGATCGTAGTTGAGAATATCCGGGTACATGCGCTTGCTGGCGCACTCTAACGCCAGCTGTTTGATGTCATAGTTCGCATCGCCGAACTTATGGTTCAGGCCGTCGCGAATGGCGAAGACCAGTTTCGGGAATACCGCCGTTTTACGGTTTTTCCCGAGGCCGGCGATGCGGTTGCGCAGAATCGACTGCTGGATCAGGCGCGACTCCCAGCTGGTGCCGAGGCCAAAACCAAAGGTGACGAACGGCGTCTGGCCGTTGGCGGTATGCAGCGTGTTGACCTCATACTCCAGCGACTGGAACGCGTCGTAGCACTCTTTTTCGGTCCGCGTACGGGCATAGCCTTCGGCATCCGGGATCTGCCACTCTTCGGCAATTTTACGATGCTTTTTGAAGCTCTCGGTGACGAACGGCGCCAGCACTTCATCGATACGGTTAATGGTGGTGCCGCCGTAAATATGGCTGGCGACCTGGGCGATAATCTGCGCCGTGACCGCGGTGGCGGTAGAGATAGACTTCGGCGGCTCAATTTCGGCATTGCCCATTTTAAAGCCGTGAGTCAGCATGCCTTTCAGGTCGATCAGCATGCAGTTGAACATCGGGAAGAACGGCGAATAGTCGAGATCGTGGTAGTGGATCTCGCCGCGCTCGTGCGCCTGCACCACATCGCGAGGCAGCAGGTGCTGGCGGGCATAGTGTTTGGCCACGATACCGGCCAGCAGATCGCGCTGGGTCGGGATCACTTTACTGTCTTTGTTGGCGTTCTCGTTGAGCAGCGATGAGTTGGTTTGCTCGACCAGACCTCGAATTTCCTGGTTCAGACGGCCGCGCTTTTCACGCTCGATATCGCGATCGTGGCGATATTCGATATAGGCGCGCGCCAGCTGTTTCCACGGGCCGGACATCAACTGGTTTTCCACGGCGGTCTGGATGTCGTTGATATCGACCTGCGCGCGGCCCTGCATTTGCTGGCTAACGACTTCTGCGACGGTGGCGCAATAGTCTGCGTCATCGACTCCCGCTGCTTTAGCTGCACGCAGAATTGCTTCTTTAATGCGCTCTGACTTGAACGGCACTTTACAGCCATCACGTTTCATCACATGCGGTGTCATGATCACTCCATATATAGAACAGGTTATCCACAGAGGCGGAAGATCTCCCAAAAGCGCGCCACGCTACGACTAGCGGCGTTTGCCTTCGGATCCGGCCCTTTTTATCCACATCTCATCACCGCCCAACAACGACAAGATATGGTGACATAATAGACGATTAATACAATATGTAGGGCCGAGGCGCATTTTAAGTTCTATATGTAGTGATTTGCATCAAAGATGTTTGCGATTTTATTGACCCAGAACAAGGTAAAAAGGTGAGAGTACGGATGATGGGCGCTGGCGTGAAATGTAAATTTAGGCGCTTAAAATATAAGCAAAAATGGGGCCCGATCGTGAAGGGAACGGGCAGAATATTCAGGCAATCAATGTATCGTTAAGCAGATCGACAAGCAGCAGCAGGGCGTAGCGGGCATGCTGCGGGTTGACGGGCAGGGGAAGCACGGCGCTGGCCATATCCGCCAGCGCGTGCTGTTCCGGGGTCAGAGCGATAATCGTCACCCCCTGCGTACGCGCCTGCAGCGTCGCGCTCTGTAATACGGCATTGGCTTCGGCGGTGGCCAGCACCAGCAGCAGGTGATCGTCATTAAGGGTACTGGCGGTCATTCGCATCAGCGCCGCATCCTGGCAGAGATTAATCGCGATACCGGATGGCAGCAGTTGGTGCTGCAGCAGCGCCGCCAGCGCCACATCCTGGGTGCCGAGGGCGAAGCAATGCACCGCGCGGGCGCTCAGCAGGCGCGATTTGCACTTCTCCAGCGCCGCTTCGGCGGTGTGGCCGAGCTGACGGGTTAGCGTATCGCCGAGGCTGCTAAGTTTGTCGCGCCAGGCGACGGGCAGGGTGGCGCTATCCGGAGTGAGCCAGCTGGCGCGCCGTTCGCTGGCCTGCGCCAGCTGTTTGCGTAAATCACGAATATCATCACAACCTACCGAACGGGCGAAGCGGGTGATGGTGGCCGGGCTGACCCCCGCGCTGGCGGCCAGTTCGTCAATCGAGGCGCTGGCGGTAAAGCTAAGATTTTCCAGAATAAAGGCGGCGACGCGCGACTCCTGAGCGCTAAAGCGGACCAATCCGTCCTGTAGTTGACCTACGATATCCATCCTGATGTTCCCTTTGGCAGTACCCGGAATTGAAAATATTTTTCACTTAGTGAATAGCCGTTTTTATAGCATCTGCGCAGAATATTTCCTATGTCTGGCGTCGATATTTCGCAATGACATGAGGAAATAATGCACAAAAATTGAGCCTCGATCACATCGATGAAAATTATTTTCATATAGCCTTCACTATCACACAATATTAACAATATAGTCGCGCAGGTCGTGAAGGCTGAAGCGATAAACACGCAAAGGGGAAGCGCAATGCCACGAATCGTACTCTGTTGTGCCGCAGGCATGTCGACCAGCATGCTGGTGAACAAAATGAAAGCGGAAGCTCAGCAGCGCGCGCTGGCGCTGGAAATCTATGCCGTAGCGGTGGCGGAATTTGAACGCGAACTGCCGAACGCCGATGTCATCCTGCTCGGGCCGCAGGTCAAATACGAAGCCGGACGGCTAACCGCGCTGGCGGCGCCGCAGGGTAAAGCGGTGGCGGTGATTGATATGGCCGACTACGGCATGATGCGCGGCGCCGCGGTGCTGGATAAAGCGCTGGCCCTGCTTGAACGCTAATTTTCTAATCCCATTTTTATCACCCTCACGTGCGGTCCTGGCGATCGCGCGCGGCGATCTGCATGCCGAAAATGCGAATAGAGGTCACTATGCAAGCACTGAAAATCGCCGTTATCGGCGGCGGCAGCAGCTACACGCCGGAGCTTATTGAAGGGATTATCGTTCGTTATGAACAGCTTCCGGTCACCGAACTGGCGCTGGTGGATGTCGAATCCGGCAGGGAAAAGGTTGAGATCATTGCCGCGCTGGCCCGGCGGATGTTGAAACATAAAGGGCTGGAGCAGGTGGCGGTCAGCGTCCACTTTACGCTCGATGAGGCGATCCGCGGCGCCAGCTTTGTGCTGACGCAGCTACGCGTCGGGCAACTGGCGGCGCGCGCCGCGGATGAACGGCTGGGTCTCAAATATCATCTATTGGGCCAGGAGACCACCGGCGTCGGCGGCTTCGCCAAGGCGCTGCGGACGATCCCGGTGATCCTCGAAGTTGCGCGCAAAGTGGAACAGCTGGCGCCGGAAGCGTTCATTCTTAACTTTACCAACCCGGCGGGGATCGTCACCGAGGCGGTCAGCCGCTACAGCACGGCGAAGATCATCGGCCTGTGCAACGTGCCGATCAACATGCAGCACATGATCGTCGGGATGTTAGGCGCCCAGGAGTCCGAAGTAAAACTGCGCTTTGCCGGGCTCAACCATATGGTTTGGGTGCATAAGGTGCTACAGGGGCGCGAGGATGTCACCGGCAAAGTGATCGATATGCTCTGCGACGGTAAGGCGCTGTCGATGAACAACATTAAAGAACTGCCGTGGCCGGCGGAATTCCTCCGCGCGCTGAAGGCGATTCCGTGCCCTTATCATCGTTATTTCTGGCTGACGCCAGCGATGCTGGCGGAAGAGATCGCCGCAGCGAAAACCAAAGGCACCCGCGCCGAGCAGGTGATGAAGGTCGAGCAGGAGCTGTTTGCGCTGTACGCCGACCCGCAGCTGGAAGAAAAACCAGAGCAGCTGAGCTTTCGCGGCGGCGCTTACTACTCGGAAGTGGCCGTTGAGCTTATCAATGCGATTCACAACAACCTGGGCGTGGAGATGGTGGTAAACACCCGCAACAACGGCGCGATTCACGGCCTTGATGATGATGCGGTGGTGGAAACCAACAGCATTATTGATGCGCAAGGGGCAAGGCCGCTGGCTTTCGGCCCGCTGCCGCCGGCGATGAACGGCCTGACGCAGCAGGTGAAGGCCTTTGAAAGGCTGACGATTGAAGCCGCGGTACACGGCTGCCGCGAGAGCGCGCTGCTGGCGCTGGTGGCTAACCCGTTGGTCGGTAACGTCACCGATGCCCAGGCGCTGCTGGATGAAGTGTTAACGATAAACCGTCAATGGCTGACGCAATTTAACTGACCGCTATTTCCCCTCGGGAGTACACCATGTCGAATACAAGCTGGATTGAACGTTACGTCATGCCGGCGGCGCTGAGAATCGCCGGGCAAAAGCACGTCCTGTCGGTACGCGATGGCATCATTCTGAATATGCCGTTTATGCTGATTGGCTCGTTTTTCCTGATTTTCGCCTACCTGCCGATCCCCGGCTATGCCGACATGATGAGCGGCCTGTTTGGCGAGGTCTGGCGCGATAAAATGCTGTACCCGGTGAAAGCGACCTACGACATTATGGCGCTGATTTCCAGCTTCGGCATCGCCTATCGGCTGGCGGAGAAGTACCGCACCATCGACCCGCTGAGCGCCGGGGCGATGTCGCTGGTGGCCTTTGTGATGACTATCCCGCAGAACACCCTCTTTACCCCGGTACACGGCGCGGCGGAGGTGATTAAAGGGGTGATCCCGGTGAGCATGGTCGGCAGCCAGGGGCTGTTTGTCGCTATTGTCATTTCGCTGCTGTCGACGGAGATTTATCGTTTGGTCGCCAGCCGCAATCTCGTTATCCGCATGCCGGACGGCGTGCCGCCGGCAGTGGCGAAATCTTTCCTCGCCCTGATCCCCGGCTTCTGTGTTCTGGCGGTGGTGCTGGCGCTGCGCCTGGCGGTTGAGGCCTCGCCGTTCGGCGACATCAACAGCATGATCGCCACCCTGATCGGTATTCCGATGCATCACGTCGGTGGTACGCTGCCGGGGATGATTATTTCGGTGATAGTGATCGGTATTTTGTGGACGCTGGGCCTGCACGGCGACGCGATTGTGCTGGTATTTATTCAGCCGGTGTGGCTGTCGAATATGTCAGAGAATCTGACGGCCTTTCAGAACGGCCAGCCGATCCCGCATATCATTACCCAGCAATTTTACGATCTGTGGATTGCGCCCGGCGGCACCGGCGCGCTGCTGGGGCTGGTGATATTTATGTTGCTGCGCAGCCGTAGTCAGCAGATGAAACAGCTGGGGAAAATTGCCGCGCCGGGAGCGTTGTTTAACATCAGCGAGCCGATGGTATTCGGCATCCCGCTGGTGATGAACCCGTACTTCTTCCTGCCGTTTATTTTAACGCCGGTGCTGCTGGTCATCGTGTCCTATACCGCAATGGCGACCGGGCTGGTTGCGCCGCCGGCCGGAATCGCGCTGCCGTTCACTACGCCGATCTTCATCAGCGGCTATCTGGCGACCGGCGGCCATATTTCCGGCACCATACTGCAGGTAGTGAATTTAACTATTTCGCTGGTGGTTTACTATCCGTTCTTCCGCGCCTGGGATCGGCTGAAGGCCAAAGAGGAGCACGCCTCAGCGCAGCCGCAGGAGAGCGTTATCCTTCCTGACGCTGACCGCGCGTAAACTCCAGCCCCACGAACCGGTAGCCCCGGCGAGCGTAGCGCCACCGGGGAAAAGCTTTACGCCTGCAACCACCATACCGCTTCGAACGGCCGCAGCGTCATTGCCGCCGGGCGGTTGGACGTTTCGGCATAGTTGCCAATCAGCGCCCGCCATTCGCCGGACATCTCCGGCGACTGCCACGGCTGGAACTCACGGCTCAGGTTGGCGGCCACCACCAGCGTCTGCCCCTGCCACTGGCGGCGATAACACCACAGCGACGGATGGTCCGGCAGCAGATCCTGATAATCCCCCCAGGTCAGCACCGGCGTGGTTTTTCGCAGCGCGATCAGCTGCTGATAGGTATAAAAAACGGATTCCGGATCCGCCAGCGCCGCCTCGACGTTAATCTCGCGATAGTTACTACCCAACGCGATCCAGGGTTCTCCATCGCTGAAGCCGCCGTTCTCGCCATCGTGCCACGGCATCGGCGTGCGGCTATTGTCGCGCGATTTGCTGGCCAGAATCGCCAGCAGTTCATCCGGGCTTTGTCCCTGCGCCGCGCGCTCGATAAACATGTTATGGCTTTCCACGTCGCGATAATCGCTGATGCTGCTGAAATGCGGGTTGGTCATGCCAATCTCTTCACCCTGATAGATATAGGGCGTGCCCTGCATGCCGTGCAGTACCATTGCCAGCATCTTCGCCGCCGGCACCCGGTACTCGCCCTCGTCGCCGAAGCGCGACACGATGCGCGGCTGATCGTGATTACACCAGAACAGCGCATTCCACGCCCGGTTATGCATCCCTTGCTGCCAGTGGCGGAATAGCGCTTTCAGCGCCACGTAGTCCGGACGAGCGAGAGTCCATTTTTCGCCGCCCGGATAATCGACTTTTAAGTGATGAAAATTAAACGTCATCGACAGTTCGCGTCCGTCCAGCGCGGCGTATTGCTGACAGTGCTCAAGCGAAGTGGAAGACATTTCGCCCACGGTCATCAGGCCACGAGGGGTAAAGACATCGCGGCTCATTTCCCGCAGGAATTCGTGAACCCGCGGGCCATCGGTGTAGAAGCGGCGTCCATCGCCAACGGTATCGGAGGGGAAGTCCTGCTCCTTGGAGATAAGATTGATGACATCGAGGCGCAGGCCATCAACGCCGCGATCGGCCCAGAACTCGCAGACTTTTTTCAGCTCGGCGCGTACCGTCGGGTTTTCCCAGTTGAGATCCGCCTGCTCGGTGGCGAAAAGATGCAAATAATACTGTTCGCTTTCCGCATGCCATTGCCAGGCGTTACCGCCGAATTTCGAACGCCAGTTATTCGGCAATGCTCCCGGCTCGCCGTCGCGCCAGATATAGAACTGGCGGTACGGGCTCGCCTTATTTAACGACTGGCGGAACCATTCGTGTTCCGTCGAGGTATGGTTAAACACCATATCCAGCACGATGCGGATACCGCGCGCTTTCGCTCCGGCGACCAGTTGGTCGAAATCCTCCAGCGTGCCGTATGAGGGATCGATAGCGGTATAGTTCGCCACGTCATAGCCGTTGTCCACCTGTGGCGAGACGTAGAACGGCGTCAGCCAGATAGCGTCGACGCCGAGCTTTTTCAGGTAGTCGAGACGGGCGGTGACGCCGCGTAAATCACCGGTACCGCTGCCGGTGGTGTCCTGAAAACTCTTCGGGTAGATTTGATAAATAACGCCGTTTTGCCACCAGCGGGGAAGGGTATTCATATTACGTTCCTGCGAATAAAGGGGGCGCAAGCGGCGCCCCGAAAGAAGACGTTAGATAATCTGCAAGGTGCCCTGACGGTACTTGCGTTGATAAACCACGGTGGTGAGGATAATCGGCACTACCACGGCGATGGCCATCGCCGTGGCGTAGACCTGCCAGTAGCTTGGCTGAATCGACAGGATGCCCGGCAGGCCGCCGACGCCGATGCCATTCGCCAGCACGCCGTTCAGGCCGCACAGCAGGCCCGCGAGGCCGGATCCGACCATCGCGCACAGCATCGGGAAGCGGTACTTCAGGTTGATGCCGTACATCGCCGGTTCGGTGACCCCGAGATAGGCGGAGATCGCCGCGGGTACCGAGATTTCGCGTTCATTCTGTTTACGGCTGGCAATAATAATGCCGACCACCGCCGACGCCTGAGCAATATTTGATAGCGCAATCAGCGGCCATACCGGCGTACCGCCGATGCTCTGTACCATCTGCATATCGATAGCGAGGGTGGTCTGATGTACGCCGGTGATTACCAGCGGCGCATAGAGGAAGCCGAACAGCGCGGCGCCGATCGGCGCGAAGCTGCCGGTTAACAAGTGGCGCACCGCGAAGGCCACGCCGTCGCCGATCAGGCGGCCAAACGGGCCGATAACCGCATGGGCAAGGAACACCGCCAGAATCAGCGAGCACACCGGCACCACCACCAGGTAGAGGTAGTCAGGCACGATGCGCTTGAGACGTGTTTCGATAAAGCCCAGCGCCAGCCCCGCCAGCAGAGCCGGGATCACCTGCGCCTGATAGCCGACTTTCGCAATGGTAAACAGGCCGAAGTTCCACACTTCCGGCACCTGCTGGCCGAGCAGGTAGGCGTTCATCAACTGTGGAGAGACCAGCGTGACGCCAAGCACGATCCCTAGGATCGGCGTGCCGCCCATTTTCTTCACCGCTGACCAGCAGATCCCCACCGGCAGATAGAAGAAGATAGCCTCGCCAATCAGCCACAAGAAGTCATAAATCGTTTTCAACGACGGGTGCATTTGCGCCAGCGTCTGGCCGTTGCTCATTGGCAGATCGCCGATGACGTTACGGAAACCGAGGATCAGACCGCCGCTGATCAGCGCCGGCAGAAGCGGGAAAAAGATCTCGGCAAAGTGCGAGATCAACCGTTCGTGCCACTTCATATTTTGCCGCGCGGCCTGTTTGGCCTGCTCTTTGTCGGCGGACGCCTGACCGGTGGTGGCCAGCAGCGCCTTATAGTAATCGCCGACTTCGGTGCCGATGACTACCTGGAACTGCCCCGCGTTAGTGAAGCATCCCTTCACCATGCGCAACTGCTCAATCTCTTTCGGTTTGGCGATGGCCGGATCGTTTAGCACAAAGCGCAAACGGGTAATACAGTGGCTGACGGTGGCAATGTTGCCGCGCCCGCCCACCAGTTCGATCAGTTTATCGATGTCCTGCTGGTTTACTTTGCTCATGATGAAGCCTCAAAAACAGAGGGGAGAGATGCCGTTTTTACCTTGCATGCATCCTAACCGTTCCGTTGGCAATGCAAAATGGGAACGTTCCCGAAACTCGGCGAAGATCACATAAATCGCCCGAACGAGATTAATTCAGGGCAGCGGGAATGACGATTTGGCGGGGTTCGGCATGGCCGGCGATCTGGTCGATCAGCTGCTGTGCCGCCTGGCGTCCGGCTTCGGCGTAGCCGGGATCGACGGTGAGGATCTCCGGATGCAGAAACTTCATCAGCGGCGTGCTGCCGACGCTGGCGAGTTGTAGCGTGTCGATACGCTGTTCCTGTAGATATTTACTGGCGCCGAGAGCGAGGGTATCGGTGGCGCAGACCAGCGCGCGGGTCTCGGGCGTCAGCACGCTGGCGACGCTTTCATAACCCTGCTTCATCGCCAGCCCCGGCAGGGCAGCGGTTGGCGTGAGCTTCTTTTGCGCGCAGAAATCGAGATACGCCTGATGACGGCGTTCCCCGGTGGTGACGTCGCTGTGCGGCACGCCGAGGAAGCTTATATGCCGGTGTCCGCGCTCATAGAGACGCTGCATCAGTAACTCGATCGCGCCATGATCGTCATAGCACACCGAAGCGAAGCCGGGGGCATCGCGCGCCAGCAGCACCAGCGTTTCGCGCCACGGCGCAAGCATCTCCTCGCTAATACCGGTAAAGCCGAACAGCACCACGCCGTCGATATTGCGCCGGGCGAGCATGCCCAGATGTTCTTCCACCAGCGCCGGAGAAAACTGGCTCTCCATCATGATCGGATCGTAGCCCTGCTGATAAAAGGCGGGCAGCATGGTCTGCACCGCTAAATTTTCCGACAGCGAATCCAGGCGGGTGACGATAATCGCCACCACCTTATCGCTCTGACCACGCATGGCGCGGGCGGAGCGGGAAGGGGAGAAACCGTGCTGCTGCATCACCGCTTCCACCCGCTCGCGGGTGCGCTCGCTGACGCCGCTTTCGTTATTCAGCACGCGCGACACCGTCGACTTTCCGACGCCGCTTAAGCGGGCGATATCTTTGATTGTTAGCCGGTTTTGCATACGAGGTTCTCGCCGTCGTCCGATTTGAGTGAGTCTAATGCTACTCAACGAATCCTCAATGAGCAAAGACTGGTTGATGTCTGGTTTAGTTGCCGGGCGGTATGATAGCCATAATAGCCACAAATAGTTTCCTGGTCGCGGTATACTCCGCGCCGTCTTGAGTCACTTACCGGAGAATTTTATGGACCCCGATCCCACTCCTCATCCTCGATGGAGCAACCTTTCTTTCCGGTAAGCCTGTTTAGCACTGCTTTACCGGAAAGCGTAAAGCAGTGACGTCCACGATGTCCCTGCCCTATAAAAATAATGCCTGACAGGTAAGGCTTTGCCGCGCCTGTTGGCAACGCTGCGTTCGCTCGCGCGAGCGCGGAGGGATTGTTTATGCTGAAAAATTTTACCCGGCAGCTGTTCGCGCAGCTTAGCCGCCATTTACCACATCGTTTGATCCAGCGCGATCCGCTGCCCGACGCCCGCAATCTGGCCAGCGCGCCGATCCCGGATTCACTCGGCAAGCGCTGCCTGGACGTGGCGGCCATGGATGAGCAGGAGATCTGGCGCGCGTTCGATAGCCACCCTGAAGGGCTGAACGACGCCGAAGTGGCGGCGAAAATCGCCCTGCACGGCGATAACCAAATCCCGGCGCAGAAGCCGTCGCCGTGGTGGGTTCATCTGTGGACCTGCTATCGCAATCCGTTCAACCTGCTGTTGACGGTGCTCGGCATCGTCTCCTATTCCACAGAAGATCTATTCGCCGCAGGCGTTATCGCGCTGATGGTCGGCATCTCGACGCTACTTAACTTCATCCAGGAAGCGCGCTCGACCAAAGCGGCGGATGCGCTGAAGGCGATGGTCAGCAATACCGCCACGGTGCTGCGGGTCATCAACGAGCAGGGCGAGAGCCGCTGGCTCGAACTGCCCATCGACCAACTGGTACCGGGCGATATCGTCAGGCTGTCGGCGGGAGATATGATCCCGGCTGACCTGCGCATCATTGTGGCGCGTGACCTGTTTGTCGCTCAGGCCTCGCTGACCGGCGAATCGCTGCCGGTTGAAAAAGTCGCGCGCACCCGCGATCCGCTACAAACCAATCCGCTGGAATGCGATACCCTGTGCTTTATGGGGACCAACGTGGTGAGCGGCTCGGCGCAGGCTATCGTCTACGCCACCGGCGGCAACACCTGGTTCGGCCAGCTTGCCGGGCGCGTCAGCGAGCAGGAAAGCGAGCCGAACGCCTTTCAGAAAGGCATCAGCCGGGTCAGCATGCTGCTGATCCGCTTTATGCTGGTGATGGCGCCGGTGGTGCTGTTGATCAACGGCTACACCAAAGGCGACTGGTGGGAAGCGGCGCTGTTCGCGCTGTCGGTGGCGGTCGGCCTGACGCCGGAGATGCTGCCGATGATCGTCACCTCGACGCTGGCGCGCGGGGCGGTGAAGCTGTCAAAACAAAAGGTGATCGTCAAACACCTCGACGCCATTCAAAACTTTGGCGCGATGGATATCCTCTGCACCGATAAAACCGGCACCCTGACCCAGGATAAAATCGTGCTGGAGAACCATACCGATGTTTCCGGTAAATCCAGTGAGAGAGTCCTGCACACCGCCTGGCTCAATAGCCATTATCAGACGGGGCTGAAAAACCTGCTCGACACCGCGGTGCTGGAAGGCGTGGAGCTGGATGCCGCTCGCGGTCTCGCGGAGCGCTGGCAGAAGGTGGATGAGATCCCGTTCGACTTCGAACGCCGCCGCATGTCGGTGGTGGTAAAAGAGCAGGACGACGCGCATCAGCTGATCTGTAAAGGGGCGCTGCAGGAGATCCTCAACGTCTCGACTCAGGTGCGCTACAACGGTGAAATCGTACCGTTGGACGACACCATGCTGCGCCGTATCCGCCGGGTGACCGATACCCTGAACCGTCAGGGGCTGCGGGTGGTGGCGGTGGCGACCAAATACCTGCCGGCGCGGGAAGGCGACTATCTGCGTGCGGATGAATCCGACCTGATCCTCGAAGGCTACATCGCCTTCCTCGATCCGCCGAAAGAGACTACCGCCCCGGCGCTGAAAGCGCTGAAGGCCAGCGGCATTACGGTAAAAATCCTCACCGGCGACAGCGAACTGGTGGCGGCGAAAGTGTGTCATGAAGTGGGGCTGGATGCGGGCGAAGTGGTGATTGGCGGCCAGATTGAAGCCATGAGCGACGACGAACTGGCGGCGCTGGCGAAACGCACCACGCTGTTCGCGCGCCTGGCGCCGCTGCATAAAGAGCGCATCGTGACGCTACTGAAACGAGAAGGCCACGTGGTGGGCTTTATGGGCGACGGTATTAACGACGCCCCGGCGCTCCGCGCGGCGGATATTGGCATTTCCGTTGACGGGGCGGTGGATATCGCCCGCGAGGCGGCGGATATCATTTTGCTGGAAAAAAGCCTGATGGTACTGGAGGAGGGGGTTATCGAAGGCCGCCGCACCTTCGCCAACATGCTCAAGTACATCAAAATGACCGCCAGCTCCAACTTCGGCAACGTCTTCAGCGTGCTGGTGGCCAGCGCCTTCCTGCCGTTTCTGCCGATGTTGCCGCTGCACCTGTTGATTCAGAACCTGCTGTACGATGTCTCCCAGGTGGCGATTCCGTTTGATAACGTCGACGATGAGCAGATCCGTAAACCGCAGCGCTGGAACCCGGCCGATCTCGGGCGTTTTATGGTCTTCTTCGGGCCAATCAGCTCGATTTTCGATATCCTCACCTTTGGTCTGATGTGGTGGGTGTTCCACGCCAACAGCGTCGAGATGCAGACCCTGTTCCAGTCCGGCTGGTTTATTGAAGGGCTGCTGTCGCAGACGCTGATTGTGCATATGATTCGTACCCGCCGCATTCCGTTCGTCCAGAGCCGCGCCGCGTGGCCGCTGTTCGCGATGACGCTGCTGGTGATGGCGGTGGGGATCGCGCTGCCGTTCTCGCCGCTGGCGGGCTACCTGCAGCTGCAGGCGCTGCCGCTCAGCTATTTCCCATGGCTGGTGACGATTCTGGCGGGTTACATGGTGTTGACCCAGACCGTTAAAGGCTTCTACAGCCGCCGCTACGGCTGGCAGTAGCGGTTTCGCCCCTTTGCCGTTCGGCAGAGGGGCTTACCGGTATTTCTCTTAAATCTCATCAAGTTGTGAAGCCCGTCATCGCCATGTATTGACGCAATTTTGTGCGCATGTTAACCCAATGTTTTGCTTTTTTTGGCCCGTCATAAAAAGGAACATTGATGATTAACACCGTGCGTTACAGTCTGCTGACCAGCGGAATATTACTGAGCAGCATGGCGCTTGCCGCCCCGGCGGGCGATCTGCCGCTGATGCCGTGGCCCGCCCATGTAGAGCGCCCGCAGGCGCAGGGGGCGTTGGCGCTAAATAATCAGCTGACGATCAACGTCAGCGGCGACGATCTGGGCGAGGCGGCAACTCGCTGGCGTGAACGTGTTGCGCGGCAAACCGGCTGGACGCTACAGCCGCAGACGGCGCCGGCAAAAAGCCCAACCATTAACGTGATCGTCAATAAGAAAGTGCCTTTCCTGCCGCAGCCTGATAGCGACGAAAGCTATCAGTTAACCGTTAACGCCGAAGGCGCGACCCTGAAAGCCAATACGCGTTTTGGCGCGCTGCGCGGCATGGAAACGCTGCTACAGCTGGTACAAAACGGCCCTGACGGCACCACCATTCCTTATGTCGCCATTGACGATGCGCCGCGCTTCCCGTGGCGTGGACTGCTGCTGGATTCCGCCCGTCACTTTATGCCGCTGTCGGCGATCAAGCGGCAGATTGACGGTATGGCGGCGGCGAAGCTTAACGTACTGCACTGGCATCTGACCGACGATCAGGGCTGGCGCTTCGCCTCCAGCCGCTATCCGAAGCTGCAGCAGCAGGCCAGCGACGGCCTGTTTTATACCCAGGCGCAGATGAAAGACATTGTGCGCTATGCCGCCGAACGCGGTATTCGTGTGGTGCCGGAAATCGATATGCCGGGCCACGCCTCGGCGATCGCCGTAGCTTATCCGGAACTGATGAGCGCGCCGGGGCCTTACGCGATGGAGCGCCACTGGGGCGTGCTAAAACCGGTACTCGACCCAACAAAAGAGGCCACCTACGCGTTTGCCGAGGCGATGGTCAGCGAACTGGCGGCTATCTTCCCCGATCCGTATCTGCATATCGGCGGTGATGAAGTCGATGATAGCCAGTGGCGCGCCAATCCGGCCATTCAGAAATTCCTCAAAGAGAAGGGGCTGGCGGACAGCCACGCGCTACAGGCGTACTTCAACCGGCGCCTGGAGACGTTACTCGAAAAACATCACCGGCAGATGGTCGGCTGGGATGAAATCTACCACCCTGATTTACCGAAGAGCATTCTGATTCAGTCCTGGCAGGGGCAGGACGCATTAGGCGACGTCGCCAAACACGGCTATCGCGGCATTCTCTCCACCGGTTTTTACCTCGACCAGCCGCAGTACACCGCCTATCACTATCGTAATGAGATTATCCCGCAGGGGCTTAACGGCGTGGATACGATTACCGATAACGACAGCGCCCAGAGCTGGCAGTTTTCGATGCCGCGCCTGAAGGGCAGCGCGGTTGAGGGCAGCTTTACGCTGGTAAAAGGCGATAGCGGCTGGCGTGGATTTATTGATTTTAAAGGGAAATCACGGCGTGCCGTGCAGGAGATTGAATGGCTCGGCGACAATCAGGTCACGTTCCGCGTCGATACCTGGATGGGCGAGACCCGCCCGGTGCTAACCATTAACGACGACAAGCTCGCAGGCTACTTCCTGCTTGGCAACACCCGTTATCCCATTGACGGCAAGCGGCTGGATGCCGTACCGCAGGGCATTCAGCCGACGTTGCCCGACGCGCAGCAACAGAAGAATCTGCTCGGCGGCGAGGCGGCGCTGTGGGCGGAAAACGTCGCCGCGCCGGTCATCGATATCAAGCTGTGGCCGCGGGCTTTTGCGGTGGCGGAGCGGCTGTGGTCGGCCGAAGACGTCAAAGACAGCGACAATATGTATCAGCGCCTGCAGGCGATGGACAGTTGGTCAACGGTCTCCGTCGGCCTGCAGCAGCATACTCAGCAGCTGGAGCAGTTCACCCGCCTGGCGAACAGCAGCCATACGCTGGCGTTGCAGATCCTCGCCGAGGCGCTGGAGCCGGCGCATTACTACACCCGTCAGCATCTCAAGTTCCAGGCGAACAATTACCATCAATTTGAACCGCTGAACCGGTTGGCCGATGCGTTACCGGCTGAGAGCGACACCGTACGCAGCCTGAACCAGTGGGCGGAGCGGCTAATCAGCGATGCCGAGGATGCTGAGAGCGCCGATGCGCTGCGCCACGTCTTTACCCGCTGGCAGAACAACAGCGGCGATGCGCTGGCGCTGACCGACAATAACTATCAGCTGGCGGCGATTAAACCGGTGGTGCAGCAGGTTGATAAGCTGGCGAGCCTCGGGCTGCGCTTGACCGATCTGGTGGCGCGGCAGGGAACGCTGGACGATAAAGAGTACGCCTCAATCCAGGCGCAGCTGGATACGGCGGCGAAAACCCAGGATGAGCTGGTGATTGCGGCGGTCTATCCGCTGGAGAAACTGCTGCGGGCAACGAAGATAAAATAGGGCATTTCCCTCACCCCGCGGATGGCGCAAGCGCCTGGGGTGAGGGCAGAGAAGCGCTTAGCGACGGATCGCGATAGCTTCAATCTCAATCTTCACGTCTTTCGGCAGACGCGCGACTTCTACGCAGGAACGCGCCGGGAAAGTGGCGTTATGCTCGGTGAAGAACGCTTCATACGCGGCATTCACGGTGGCGAAATCGTTCAGATCTTTCACGAAAACGGTGGTTTTCACGATATCGCCCACTTTCAGGCCAGCGGCTTCAACGATAGCTTTTACGTTGTCCAGGGACTGACGCGCCTGCGCGGCGACATCTTCCGGCACGCTGCCGGTTTTCGGGTCTACTGGGATCTGGCCGGAAGTGAGGATCATGCTACCCAGATCAACACCTTGTACATATGGGCCGATAGCTGCTGGTGCCTTTTCCGTCGCAATAGTTTTGCTCATAATATCTCCAGATGAACTGCAGTAATTAGGTCGTAGCCATTATAGGGAGGGCCGGTATTAATACCAACCGCAATTAGTTGGCCAGCACCACATAATGGGAAAACTCTTTTTCACAGTATTTGCATTTGAGTGCGATGTCATCGGCGCGTTTTTTCACTGCGAAACTCGACGAAACCGGCTCAGCGTGACTGATGCAGTTGCTGTTCGGGCAGACCAGCACGCTGTTGATGCGCTCCGGCAGGCTCGGGCGGGATTTGCCCACTACTTCGTAATCATCAATACGGTTAACCGTTGCGTCCGGCGCATACAGCGCCAGCTGATTGACCTGCTCATCGGTCAGGAAGGTGTTCTCGATTTTAATCAAATCTTTACGGCCCATCTCGCCGGACGGCAGGTTCAGGCCGATGGTGATGCGCTGGTCGGTTTCGGTCAGCTTGAACAGGGTCAACAACTTGAAGCCGACCTGGGCCGGGATATGGTCGATCACGGTGCCGCGTTTAATGGCTTCTACTTGCAGTTTATTGTCGTGTGTCATCTCTCATTCCCCCTTATTGTGCCAGCTCGCTATTCAATACCAGTGCCAGTAACGCCTGGCGGGCGAAAATGCCGTTGCCGGCCTGCTGGAAGTACCAGGCGTGCGGCGTTTTATCGACGTCGGTGGTGATTTCATCAACGCGCGGCAGCGGGTGCAGCACCTTCATGTTGACGCGCGCGCCTTCGAGATCCGCGGCGCGCAGCACAAACTGCGCCTTCACGTTGGCGTATTCCGATGGGTCAAGGCGCTCTTTCTGCACGCGAGTCATATACAGAATATCGACCTCTGCCATCACTTCGTCGATGGCGCTATGCAGGCTCCAGGCGATGCCTTTTTCATCCAGCATATCGAGAATGTACTGCGGCATCGCCAGCGCGTCCGGGGCGATGAAGTAAAAGCGGTTGCCGTTGAATTTGGCCAGCGCCTGGGTCAGCGAGTGTACGGTACGGCCATATTTCAGGTCGCCGACCATCGCGACATTAAGATTCTCAAGGCGGCCCTGAGTTTCCTGAATGGTGAACAGGTCGAGCAGGGTTTGTGTCGGATGCTGATTGGCGCCGTCGCCGGCGTTGAGAATCGGCACGCCGCCGGAGAATTCGGTTGCCAGACGCGCGGCGCCCTCTTGCGGATGGCGCATCACGATAGCGTCGACGTAGGTGCTGATAACCGAAATGGTGTCGGCCAGGGTTTCGCCTTTCTTGCCGAGCGAGGTGTTGCTGCTGTCGGAGAAGCCAACCACGCTGGCGCCGAGGCGATGCATGGAGGTTTCAAAAGAGAGGCGAGTACGGGTGGAGGCTTCAAAGAAACAGCTGGCGATAACCTTATGCTTCAGCAGCTCGGGTTGCGGATTGGCTTTCAGCTTTGCGGCAGTCGCCAGCACCAGTTCGAGGTCTTCGCGGCTGAGATCGTTTATGGAAATGATATGTTTTTGATATAGCGGGTTAGCCATGCTTATCTCCTGACGCCTGAGCAAAAAAAAGCCCCTTAAATAAGGGGCTTCGAGAATTCATTGAGCAACGGAAAGAAAAACGCCAGGCCAGCGCCTGCTTTCAGACGCGGTAAGACACAGCAATGTCGTACGCAATTGACCATATTTCCTCCCGGCAAAACGGCTGGCATTATACGCAGCTTTGATGAGCAATCAAGCGATTAATCCACAATCAGGGAAACGTTTGCCTGCGAAGGCTGCGCCAGCGCAAAAAACCGCGATAAAAATGTGGTCTGGTAGTGGTAAGCAGCGTATAAAACAAAAATGAAAAGCTGTTTTATATTTGAGGGCTACTATGATTATCGGCAATATTCATCATCTGCAATCCTGGCTGCCGGACGCGCTGCGTCAGGCGATTGAGCATGTTAAAGCCCACGTTAGTGCGTCGACGCCGCTCGGCAAGCACGATATCGACGGCGATAATCTGTTCTATCTGATTTCTGAAGACAGCACCGAAGCGCAGGCCGAGCGTCGCGCCGAGTATCACGCCCGCTATCTGGATATCCAGATTGTGCTGCGCGGTCAGGAAGGGATGACCTTCAGCACCTTACCCGCAGGCGAGCCGCAGACTGACTGGCTGGCGGACAAAGACATCGCCTTCCTCGCCGAGGGAGTGCAGGAGAAAACCGTTATCCTTAACGAGGGGGATTTTGTGGTGTTTTATCCAGGCGAAGTGCATAAACCGCTCTGTGCGGTCGGGGCGCCGGCGAAGGTGCGCAAAGCGGTGGTGAAGGTGTTGATGGCTTAAAACGGGTAGCCCGGATACGCGTAGCGCGCTATCCGGGAACCTACCGTGATTAATGGTTATTTTCCAAGCGTCGCCACCATCACCGCTTTGATGGTGTGCATACGGTTTTCCGCCTGATCGAAGACGATGCTCGCTGGGGATTCAAAGACTTCATCGGTCACTTCCATACCGCCGTGCAGTCCATACTCCGCCGCCATCTGTTTGCCGAGAATGGTCTGGTCATCGTGGAACGCGGGCAGACAATGCAGGAATTTCACCTGCGGGTTGCCGGTTAATTGCAGCATGGCTTTATTCACCTGATAGCCGCGCAGCAGGGCGATACGCTCCGCCCATTTCTCTTTCGCCTCGCCCATCGATACCCACACGTCGGTATAAATGAAATCGGCGCCTTTTACGCCCGCGGCGATATCTTCCGTCAGGGTAATATTGCCGCCGTGCTTTTTCGCCAGCGCAGTGCATTCCGCCACTAAACCCTCTTCCGGCCAGCAGGCTTTCGGCGCCACCAGGCGCAGGTCCAGCCCGGTCAGCGCGGCGGCTTCCAGCATGGAGTTACCCATGTTGTTACGCGCGTCGCCGGCGTAGACCAGCGTCATTTCATTAAATGCCTTACCCGGCAGGTGCTCTTGCATGGTCAGCAGGTCGGCCAGTAGCTGTGTTGGGTGGAATTCATCGGTCAGGCCGTTCCATACCGGCACGCCGGCATATTCCGCCAGGGTTTCCACCAGCTCCTGGCCGTAGCCGCGATACTGAATACCGTCATACATGCGACCCAGCACGCGGGCGGTATCTTTCATGGATTCTTTGTGGCCGATTTGGCTTCCGCTGGAACCGAGATAGGTCACGCGGGCGCCCTGGTCGTAAGCGGCAACTTCGAAAGAGCATCGTGTGCGGGTTGAGTCTTTTTCGAAGATGAGCGCGATGTTTTTGCCCTTCAGTTTCTGGGCTTCGATGCCGTTTTTCTTATCGGCTTTTAATTGCGCGGCCAGGTCGACAAGGCCGGTAATTTCTGCAGCAGTAAAATCCAGTAATCTCAAGAAATGCTTCTGATATAACGCGGACATAATTCCCTCACCTGGCAAACGCCACTATTGAATTAAAATTCACTTTATATGTATGAATATTCATTTGCAACCCCGAGTTAGAAATCTTTTACACAGAAGGTGGAGGCAATCACGGCGGTATGTGACAATAGGAGTATCTGCCGCACATTATGAGGAACGAGCCATGGCAAACCCGGAACTACTGGAAGAACAGCGTGAGGAAACGCGTCTGATTATCGAAGAGCTGCTGGAAGATGGCAGCGATCCGGACGCGCTGTATACCATTGAGCATCATCTCTCTGCCGACGATTTCGAAACGTTGGAAAAAGTGGCGGTAGAGGCCTTCAAGATGGGTTATGAAGTCACCGAGCCGGAAGAGCTGGAAGTCGAAGAAGGCGAAGTGGTGATCTGCTGCGATATCCTGAGCGAAAGCGCGCTCAATGCCGATCTGATCGACGCCCAGGTTGAACAGCTGATGAACCTGGCGGAAAAATTCAACGTCGAGTACGACGGTTGGGGTACCTACTACGAAGACCCGAACGGCGAAGACGATGACGGCGAAGATGACGAAGATTTAATTGACGAAGACGACAACGGCGTACGCCACTAAGTCGTCAACGGATACGGCGGCGTCTGCCGCCGTATATACCCGTCCTGATTAGGGTATAGCCTGGAGCTTCAATGGATTACCCGCAAATACTTTCCCCGATTTTAGCATTCCTGCACTGCCCAACGCCGCAGGCGTGGATTGACGAAGCCCGTAAACCGGAAAACCTGCCGCTGCTGTTGACCGACCATATGGTATGCGAGCTGAAAGCGGCGCAAAACGCCATGCTGCTGGTACGCCGCTACGTCGCCGATAAAGATGGCGCCGACGAGCTACTGGAATGCCTGAAACCGTACGAAGACTTTACCTATCGCCGTGGGCCGGAGCCGGATTTTGTCGCTCTGCATAAACGGATCAACAAAAGCGCCATGCCGCGAACCAACGACCCGTGGGGCAGCCAGTTGCTCGACAGCATGATTCTGCTTATCAAAGAGGAGCTGCACCACTTCTGGCAGGTGCGTGAGATCATGCTGGCGCGGGATATCCCTTACGTCAAAATCACCGCCAGCAACTATGCCCGCGGTATGCGCCGGGAGGTGCGATCCCATGAGCCGGTGATGCTAATCGATAAGCTGATTTGCGGCGCTTATATCGAAGCGCGCTCCTGCGAGCGTTTTGCCGCGCTGGCGCCGTGGCTGGATGATGATTTACAGAAGTTTTATCTGTCGTTGCTGCGCTCCGAGGCCCGTCATTATCAGGACTACCTGGATCTGGCGCAGATGATAGCGGGGGGAGATATCAGCGAGCGCGTACGCCAGCTTGGCGAGGCGGAAGCGGCATTGATCCTCCGCCCGGAGCCCGAGTTCCGCTTCCACAGCGGCGTGCCGACGGCGTTGTAGCCCGCGGTATTCGGCCCCTGTAGCCACTAACACCGGCAGTTTCAGTAATCCTGGGGAGAGGGAGAGCGTTGAGAGCTTTAGCTCGCAATAGCACGGGCCGTAGGTCGGGTAAGGCGTTAGCCGCCACCCGACAAAAAACGACACCGCGGGTAGCCCCGATAAGCGCAGCGCTACCGGGGAGGCCCACGGTAGCGAGGCGTTACAGCGTTTTCAACATCCGCACTTCACAATCGACGTGGCCGGTGCAGCCCAGCGGCTCGTCAATATGCTCAAACCCGAGATGCTCATACAAGCCAATCGCTTCTTTCAAAAAAGCGGTGGTTTCCAGATAGCAGCGTTTAAAACCCTGCTCGCGGGCGTAATCCATCGCCATCAGCGCCAGCTTTTTCGCCAGACCTTTGCCGCGCGCCGAGGTCATAAAGTACATTTTCTGCAGCTCACAGATATCGGACTCGCTACACGAAAGCGGCGCCACGCCGCCGCCGCCGACCACTTCGCCATTCTGCTCAACGACCCAATAAGCGGAGCCAGGTTGGCTATAGAGCTCATAGAGTTCATCCAGATTTGGGTCAGCGACCGTATAGCCTTTGTCGGCGGTCAGGCCATATTCCGCCGAGACGCGACGAATCACGCTGGCGATGGCCGGGTTATCGTCGACGGTAAGCCGACGCAGGATAAGCGGTTGTGATGCGGCTGCACTCATAGTAATACTCAATTTAAAATTACTTATTGATACGTTTAGTTAATACCACTAACGCTAAAATGGCGCAAGAGGCACTGGAATGAGGAAATGGATTTTCTCGACTCGTAATTAATAGTATCGTAATGGGTCATTTAAATTATTTAAATGCACTACAGTGGTTTTATCATTTTATAGGGATGTAATCTATGGGCTACTTATCTTTGGATAAAGGACCTCGCGTCAGAACGTTCTCATTTTCAGGCAAGGGGAGGCGTTATTTTATTATATGTATTGTGAATCTTTTACTCACTATCATCACCGCAGGTGTTTATTTACCATGGGCATTAATGCGCGCTCGCCGTTATGTTTATAGTAATATGTCACTGGACGGCCATGCTTTCATTTATAAAGCCACCGGCGGTAGTATACTATTGAGCCTGGTTATTATTTTTATAATCTATCATATTGGCACATTTTTAATTGTTAATTGGTTTTTTATTCCTGGATTGATTATATTAGCGCTACTGTTCCTTTCTATACCCTTTATGATGGTCAAGAGCGTGCAGTACCAGGCCTCGATGACCTCGCTTAACGGTGTTCGTTTCGGCTTTCAGTGCCCCATGCTCAGCGCCTGGTGGTATACCTTTGCGCTTCCGTTGCTCCTTATAATGTTACTCTGCGTAGTGTTTTATTTTCTCGCCAGGTTTAGCGCGTCGTGGGACAGCGGAATGCTGCGGTTATTCATGCTGATTGTTTGCGGTACAGCGGGGTTAGGCGCAATTTATGGCATTAGTTATGGCAAATGGATTACCCTGTTTGGCAATGGTATCCGTTATTCTACGTATTGTTCAACGGCTAATATTACTCTGATGGAGTGCATTAAAAAGGGTGTTATTGCTTATCTGATATCGGCGCCATTTATCATTGTAGTTATATTGCTTATGGGCAATGTATTCCATGAGGTTATGGTGAGCCGTATATTACGTAATGACGATCATATTGCCGTTATTTATAGCCAGAATTATTGGCGTATTACGCTCTGTTACATGCTGTTTTTCGTCGCTATGATTATTACCTCCTGTTATTTCCGTGCAATGTTGCGTAACCAGTTTCTCAATAACCTGACGTTGGCCGATGGCGCGATTGCTCTACGTTCTTCCGCGACGGTGACGGGTATTGTACTAAGAGAGTTAGGGCTGTTGCTGGTTTCTGCGATCACAGCAGGTCTTGCCTACCCCTGGCTTAAGATGCGCTACGTGCGCTGGCTGGCAGAACATACTCATGTGGATGGCGATCTGGATGCGCTGGAGCTAAAAGACGACCCAACCCCGCCGCAAAGCGGCCCGGCGATGTGGATTTCGCGCGGCATGATGGCCTATATCCCGTTCCTGTAAAATAAAAAGGCCGGAGCATGCTCCGGCCTTATTGGTTGACGCAGCGTTAACGTGGATTACAGCGCGGCGATCACTGCCTGCTGTTCAATCAGTTTCGCTTTCGCTTCCGCGTAGCCTTCCAGCTTCTCACGCTCTTTGGCGATAACCGCCTCCGGCGCGCGGGCCACAAAGCCTTCGTTGGACAGCTTGCTTTCGATACGGCCGATTTCCGCTTCGACTTTCGCCACTTCTTTTGCCAGACGCGCCAGCTCGGCTTCTTTGTCGATAAGGCCCGCCATTGGGATCAGCAGCTCGGCGCCGTCGATAATCTTGGTCACAGAAACCGGACCTTTATCATCGGCAGGCAGCACGGTGATGCTTTCCAGACGCGCCAGGTTCAGCAGGAAGCTGCGGTTGTCGTTAACACGACGCTCGGCATCTTTGCTGCAGCCGCGCAGCAGCAGTTCCAGCGGTTTACCCGGAGCGATGTTCATCTCCGCACGGATGTTACGTACGGCGACGATCGCCTGCTTCAGCCATTCGGTGTCGGCCAGCGCCGCTTCATCAACCTGAGAAGCCTCGTACTGCGGGAACGGCTGCAGCATGATGGTATCGGCGGTGATACCGCAGATTACTTTCACGCGCTGCCAGATGGTCTCGGTGATGAAAGGAATAATCGGGTGCGCCAGGCGCAGCAGACCTTCCAGCACGGTCACCAGAGTATGACGAGTCCCGCGCAGCTCCGCTTCGCTGCCACCGTTCATGACCGGCTTGGTCAGTTCGAGGTACCAGTCGCAGAACTGGTTCCAGGTAAATTCATACAGGATGCCCGCGGCGATGTCGAAGCGGAAGTTATCCAGCGCTTCGCGGTACGCTTTCACGGTCTGGTTGAATTCAGCCAGGATCCAGCGGTCGGCCAGGGACAGCACCATCTCGCCGCCGTTGAAACCGCAATCCTGATCTTCGGTATTCATCAGCACGAAGCGGCTGGCGTTCCACAGCTTGTTACAGAAGTTACGATAACCTTCCAGACGCTTCATATCCCAGTTGATGTCGCGGCCGGTAGAGGCCAGCGCCGCCAGGGTGAAACGCAGGGCGTCGGTGCCGTGCGGCTCGATGCCGTTCGGGAACTGTTTCTCGGTGCGCTTACGGATTTTTTCCGCCAGCTGCGGCTGCATCATGTTGCCGGTACGTTTCTCCAGCAGCTCCGGCAGGGTGATGCCGTCAACCATATCCAGCGGGTCAATGACGTTACCCTTGGATTTGGACATCTTCTGGCCTTCGTCGTCGCGGATAAGGCCGGTCATGTAGACGGTCTTAAACGGAACCTGCGGCTTGCCGTTTTCATCTTTGATGAAGTGCATGGTCATCATGATCATGCGGGCAATCCAGAAGAAGATAATGTCGAAGCCGGACACCATCACGCTGGTCGGGTGGAACTGACGCAGCGCGTCGGTGTTTTCCGGCCAGCCGAGGGTGGAGAAGGTCCACAGCGCGGAAGAGAACCAGGTATCCAGAACGTCTTCGTCCTGACGCAGCGCGACGTCGGCGCCGAGATTATTTTCCTGGCGTACTTCGTCTTCGGTGCGGCCAACGTAGACGTTGCCCTGATCGTCGTACCATGCCGGGATGCGGTGACCCCACCACAGCTGACGGGAAATACACCAATCCTGAATATCGCGCATCCAGGAGAAGTACATGTTTTCGTACTGCTTCGGCACGAACTGAATGTCGCCATTCTCAACGGCTTCAACTGCCGGCTTGGCCAGCACGTCGGCACGCACGTACCACTGGTCGGTCAGCATCGGTTCGATAACCACGCCGCCGCGGTCGCCGTAAGGCACGGTCAGGTCGTGCGGTTTGATTTCTTCCAGCAGGCCCAACGCGTCGACGGCGGCAACCATCGCTTTACGCGCGGCAAAACGTTCCATCTTCTGGAATTCAGCCGGGATCTCGTTGGAATAGACGTCGGATTCATTGCCTTTGGTATCGTAGACTTCCGCGCTTTCGCGGATGTCGCCATCAAAGGTCAAAATATTAATCATCGGCAGCTGATGACGGCGGCCAACTTCGTAGTCGTTAAAGTCGTGCGCTGGGGTGATTTTCACGCAGCCGGTGCCTTTTTCCATGTCGGCGTGTTCGTCGCCAACAATTGGAATGCGGCGGTTAACCAGCGGCAGCACCACGAATTTACCGATCAGATCTTTGTAACGCGGATCTTCCGGGTTAACGGCCACGCCGGTATCGCCCAACAGGGTTTCCGGACGCGTGGTGGCGACCACCAGGTAATCTTTACCGTCAGCGGTTTTCGCGCCATCGGCCAGCGGATAGCGGATGTGCCACATGGAACCTTTCGATTCGCGGTTCTCTACTTCCAGGTCAGAGATGGCGGTGCGCAGTTTCGGGTCCCAGTTGACCAGGCGCTTGCCGCGATAAATCAGGTCTTCTTTGTACAGGCGAACGAAGACTTCTTTTACCGCGTTGGACAGGCCTTCATCCATCGTGAAGCGCTCGCGCTCCCAGTCGACGGAGTTGCCGAGGCGGCGCATCTGGCGGGTAATGGTGCCGCCGGATTCCGCTTTCCACTGCCAGATTTTATCGATGAAGGCATCGCGGCCGTAGTCGTGGCGGGTTTTACCTTCTTCAGCGGCAATCTTACGCTCAACCACCATTTGGGTAGCGATACCCGCGTGGTCGGTACCGGCCTGCCACAGGGTGTTTTTACCCTGCATGCGCTGGTAGCGAATCATGGTATCCATGATGGTTTGCTGGAAGGCATGACCCATATGCAAACTGCCGGTGACGTTCGGCGGCGGGATCATGATGCAGAAGCTCTCCTGGCTTTCATCACCATTCGGTTTGAAATAGCCCTGCTTTTCCCAGTGCTCGTAAAGCGGCTGTTCGATATCTTGTGGGTTGTATGTCTTTTCCATTATTTCCAGGTTGCCGTGTTCAGGTTGAAACCAGCCATGCGGTACGCTTTATAGCGTTCGCGCGCCAGTTGTTTCAGAGAATCTTCGTAAGGGACAAAGTCTATCACTTCTGTGAAAGCGGTGGCAAAATCTGCAAAGTTTAGCCGCAGGCTGATAAGAATATCCCGCGGGCTGCTGTTGCGCTTTTGCGGCCAGGCAATTTCTACCGGCGCGCCGCCTCTCGGGCCTTCGCCCGCCAGGTTATGCGGCACAAAGCTCTCCGGCGGCCGCGTCCACAGCGCTTCGTCGAGGCGAATAGCCTGCTGTTCATCTTCACAGGCGATCAGGACGCGTTTGCCGTTGCGCCAACGTTCTGCGGCAATTTCACAAACCAGCTGCTCGACGGCGCTGAGCTCGTCGACGATGGTGTCATTGTCCAGAAGATAGAACGTTGCGTTTTTCATATATGGGGCTTCTTGTTGTGGATTTAAATGCAAAGCCGGGTGGCGCTACGCTTACCCGGCCTACAAACGGCATTTTTCCGTAGGCCCGGTAAGCGTAGCGCCACCGGGCATCAGACGGCAATCACTCTTCGCCGTTAAAACCCGCACGATTGAGCAGGAACTGCGACAGCAGCGCCACCGGGCGGCCAGTCGCGCCTTTGGCTTTCCCGGAACGCCAGGCGGTACCGGCGATGTCGAGGTGCGCCCAGTTGTACTTGCGAGTGAAGCGTGACAGGAAGCAGCCAGCGGTAATCGCGCCGCCAGGACGGCCGCCGATGTTCGCCATATCCGCAAAGTTGGACTCCAGCTGATCCTGGAACTCGTCGGCCAGCGGCAGACGCCATGCGCGGTCGCCGGCCAGTTCGGAGGCGCCGATCAGCTCATGAGCCAGCGGGTTATGGTTCGACATCAGGCCGGTGATGTGATGGCCGAGGGCAATCACGCAGGCGCCGGTCAGCGTCGCCACATCGATAACCGCTTCCGGCTCGAAGCGCTCAACGTAGGTCAGCACATCGCACAATACCAGACGACCTTCGGCGTCGGTATTCAGCACTTCAACGGTCTGCCCGGACATGGTGGTCAGAACATCGCCCGGGCGATACGCGCGACCGCCAGGCATATTTTCACAGCCTGCCAGCACGCCGATGACGTTCAGCGGCAGTTGCAGCTCGGCAACCATTCGCATTACGCCGTAGACCGCCGCCGCGCCGCACATGTCGTACTTCATCTCGTCCATGCCTTCGGCAGGCTTGATGGAGATGCCGCCGGAGTCGAAGGTCAGGCCTTTACCGACCAGCACGATAGGGCGCGCGTCTTCAGACGGGTTGCCTTTATACTCGATGACCGACATCAGCGACTCGTTCTGCGAGCCGTTGCCGACGGCGAGATAGGAGTTCATCCCCAGCTCGCGCATCTGCTGCTCGCCGATCACGCGGGTGATGACGTTCTTACTGTAAGTGTCGGCCAATTGGCGCGCCTGGGAAGCAAGGTAAGCCGCGTTACAGATATTCGGCGGCATATTGCCGAGATCTTTCGCCGCTTTGATACCGGCGGCGATTGCCAGGCCATGTTGAATGGCGCGTTCGCCGCTGGTGAGCTCGCGGCGAGTCGGCACGTTAAAGACCATTTTACGCAGCGGGCGACGTGGCTCGCTTTTGTTGGTCTTCAACTGATCGAAGCTGTACAGCGTCTCTTTGGCGGTTTCAACGGCCTGGCGAACTTTCCAGTAGTTGTTGCGCCCTTTAACGTGCAGTTCGGTCAGGAAGCAGACGGCCTCCATCGAACCAGTGTCATTCAGAGTATTAATGGTTTTCTGAATAACTTGTTTATACTGACGTTCATCCAGTTCGCGCTCTTTACCACAGCCGATGAGCAGAATGCGCTCAGACAGGATGTTCGGCACATGGTGCAGTAACAACGTCTGGCCAGGCTTGCCTTCGAGCTCGCCGCGACGCAGCAGGGCGCTGATGTAACCGTCGCTGATTTTATCGAGTTGTTCGGCGATGGGGGAGAGGCGGCGTGGTTCGAAGACGCCGACCACGATACAGGCACTCCGCTGCTTCTCCGGGCTACCGCTTTTTACACTGAACTCCATGCACTATGCTCCTGAATCTTAAAGACAACAGTGGTGGCTACGGCTATACTCGTCGCCTTTCCAGTTGCAGATGCGTTGGCTACGCCTGCTTACCCCTGACGCTGGCTGATGCCGCTTTGGGGCTTCACAGTCCTGCCGCCTTTCTACAACTCGAAATCCATTGAGTATATAATTGCAAGCTTTCGTAACTCATGTCCGCTGTTGCGGTGACTTCGTGTTAATCTTAACGTTATTACGGCCTTGGTTCGTCAGAAAAGATCCTGATACGCAGAACCGATGAGTCATTTAATCTTAGCGATGTTTTCGACGACAAAAGAGAATAAATGACGTTTAAGCCATGAAACAAGCAATTTTCCTGCAATAAGACGGGTTTTTACGGGCGTATTTATAGTGATAATCATAAGATATCTGGTTCGTGAGACGCTGAAAAGCCAGTTGGCGATCCTATTCATCCTGTTACTGATTTTCTTCTGTCAGAAACTCGTCAGGATCCTTGGCGCCGCGGTAGATGGCGATATCCCGACCAACCTGGTGCTCTCGCTGTTAGGGCTGGGCGTACCGGAGATGGCGCAGCTCATTCTGCCCCTGAGTCTTTTCCTCGGGTTGTTGATGACGCTGGGCAAACTGTATACCGAAAGCGAAATTACGGTGATGCACGCCTGCGGCTTAAGTAAAGCCGTATTGATTAAGGCGGCAATGATCCTCGCCCTGTTTACCGGCGCCGTCGCGGCAGTCAACGTGATGTGGGCGGGGCCGTGGTCGTCGCGCCATCAAGATGAAGTGCTGGCGGAAGCCAAAGCCAACCCTGGAATGGCGGCGCTGGCTCAGGGCCAGTTCCAGCAGGCCAGCGACGGCAGCGCGGTGTTGTTTATCGAAAACGTGAACGGCAACCGCTTTAGCGACGTATTCCTTGCGCAATTGCGGCCAAAAGGCAACGCGCGTCCTTCCGTTGTAGTGGCGGATTCCGGCGAACTGTCGCAGAAAAAAGACGGATCCCAGGTGGTCACTATGACTCAGGGGACGCGTTTTGAAGGCACGGCGATGCTGCGCGATTTCCGTATTACCGACTTCAAAAACTACCAGGCGGTAATTGGCCATCAAGCGGTAGCGGCCGATCCCAGCGACACCGAACAGATGAATATGCGCACCCTCTGGAAGACCGATACCGCGCGCGCGCGCGCCGAACTGCACTGGCGATTTACGCTGGTGGCGGCGGTGTTCATGATGGCGCTGATGGTTGTCCCGCTTAGCGTGGTGAACCCGCGTCAGGGCCGCGTGCTGTCTATGCTGCCGGCGATGCTGCTGTATCTGGTGTTCTTCCTGCTGCAAACGTCGATCAAATCGAACGCGGGTAAAGGCAAAATGGACCCCGCTATCTGGATGTGGGGCGTGAACCTGCTCTACTTCGCGCTGGCGGTGCTGCTTAACCTGTGGGATACGGTGCCGATGCGTCGTTTCCGTGCCCGGTTTAATAAAGGAGCGGTGTGATGCAGGCGTTTGGCGTACTTGACCGCTATATCGGTAAAACCATTTTCAACACCATCATGATGACGCTGTTCATGCTGGTGTCGCTCTCCGGCATTATTAAGTTTGTCGACCAGCTGAAAAAAGCCGGACAGGGCAGCTATGATGCAATGGGCGCCGGGCTTTATACCATTCTCAGCGTACCAAAAGATGTGCAAATCTTCTTCCCCATGGCGGCGCTGCTTGGCGCATTGCTGGGGCTGGGGATGCTGGCGCAGCGCAGCGAACTGGTGGTGATGCAAGCTTCCGGTTTTACCCGTATGCAGGTGGCGCTGGCGGTGATGAAAACGGCGATCCCGCTGGTGTTGTTAACCATGGCGATGGGTGAGTGGGTGGCGCCGCAGGGCGAACAGATGGCGCGTAACTACCGTGCGCAGCAGATGTACGGCGGTTCACTGTTGTCGACCCAGCAGGGGCTGTGGGCGAAAGACGGGCATAATTTTGTCTACATTGAACGAGTAAAGGGCAATGATGAACTAGGCGGCGTGAGCATCTATCAGTTCAACGATAATCGTCGTCTGCAATCTGTCCGTTACGCCGCTTCCGCGAAGTTTGATAATGAAGCTAAGATCTGGCGCCTGTCGCAGGTGGATGAGTCTAATCTCACCGATCCAAAACAGGTCACCGGTACGCAAATGGTGAGCGGCACCTGGAAGACCAAGCTAACGCCGGACAAACTCGGCGTGGTTGCGCTGGATCCGGATGCGCTGTCAATCAGCGGCCTGCATAACTACGTGACCTATCTGAAGTCCAGCGGCCAGGATCCGGGCCGTTACCAGCTCAATATGTGGAGCAAAATTTTCCAGCCGCTGTCGGTGGCCGTGATGATGCTGATGGCGCTGTCGTTCATTTTTGGCCCACTGCGGAGCGTGGCGATGGGCGTGAGAGTGGTTACCGGGATTAGCTTCGGCTTCATCTTCTACGTACTCGACCAGATATTTGGCCCACTAACGTTGGTTTACGGCATACCGCCGATAATCGGCGCGCTGCTGCCAAGCGCAAGTTTCTTCCTGATTAGCCTTTGGCTGATGATGAGAAAAGCGTAGTACAATAGTAAGGGTGCGAAAGCACCCTTTTTTTTCGTCTTTGCATGGAGGCATTGATGTTTGGTAAATCCCTGATATTCATTCTGCAGGTCGCTGCCGGAATCTTGTGGATCCCGGATATTTTTATCATCGCCACCATCTTCTTCGGCGCGTTGCATCCAGAGTGGGCCAGCGGCTGGTTCCTGTTTGAAGGCACAGTTTTTCTGCTTATGCTGGTGTTTTTTATCTGGTCGCTGAAACGAGCGGATGTGCTGAGCCTGACGACGGGGCTGGTGCGTGCGGGCACAGCAGAAGAGCAAAAAGCCGATCGGGTGCTGTTTTGGTTCGATCTCAATGGCACGTTAGCGGGGGTTATACTGTCGCTATCGATATTCGCTTTTCTGTTTGCTTTCGTGGTGTTAGACAAAGGCCTGCCGCTATATCTTCATCAGGTTGCGGTGGTCGCCGTGCTGGCGCTGTGCTGGCACGGCAATCACCGCCTCGAAGCGCGCAAAAGCGCGCGGGGATATGGGGATTATGTTAAGACAACCCCCTGAGGCGACTAAGGCCTAACGCTTACGCTCACCGAGCCAACAAAGAACCCTGATGAGGCGCAGCGCGCCGCAATCCGGGGTCGGCATCCTTCTTACGCTAACGGCGCCTTCCGCCGAGCAGGCTTCCCAGCATGCCGCGGACGATCTGGTTGGTTACCTGACGTACGGCGCTTTTGGCCGCGGTCTGCACGATACCATCTCGTTTACCGCCGCGCGGGCCGGTAGTGCCGAACAGAATATCTTTCAGCCCACCGAGTAGCCCGTCGTCATCACCGTTTTGTTGACCTTTTGCCGGCGGTGCCGACTGCTGCTCTGTGGCGACCTGCACCCCTTTTTGCAGCATTTCGAAGGCCGACTCGCGGTCAATCTCTTCTTCATACTTGCCGTACAGCGCCGAGTGGTTAATCAGGCCATTTCGCTCATCATCGGTGACCGGCCCCATCCGTGAACATGGGGCGATGACCATTGCGCGCTCGACGACCGACGGGCTGCCTTTCTCGTCGAGGAAGGAGATCAGCGCTTCGCCGGTACCGAGCTCCTGAATGGCCTGCTCGGTACTGAATGCCGGGTTGGCGCGCATGGTCTGGGCGGCGGTTTTCACCGCTTTTTGATCCTTCGGAGTAAAGGCACGCAAGGCATGCTGTACGCGGTTGCCCAACTGGCCGAGCACGGCATCCGGGATATCCGACGGATTCTGCGAGACAAAATAGACGCCGACCCCTTTAGAACGGATAAGGCGAATCACCTGCTCGATTTTATCCAGCAGTACCTGCGGCGCATCGTTAAACAGCAGGTGGGCTTCGTCGAAGAAGAACACCAGCTTTGGTTTTTCGAGGTCGCCGGCTTCCGGCAGGCGTTCGTAGAGTTCGGAGAGCATCCACAGCAGGCTGGCGGCGTAAAGCTTCGGCATCTGATAGAGCTTTTCGGCACTGAGGATATTAATCACCCCTTTACCGCTGGCATCGACACGCATCCAGTCCTGAATATCCAGCATCGGTTCGCCGAAGAAGTGCTCTGCGCCCTGCTGCTCAAGGGTTAACAGCCCGCGCTGGATAGCGCCGACCGACGCGCTGCTGATGTTGCCGTACTGGTTCTGGAAGGCTTTAGCGTTATCACCGATAAACTGGGTGATGGCGCGGAGATCTTTAAAGTCCAGCAGCAGCAGGCCTCGATCGTCAGCAATACGGAAAATAATGTTTAGCACGCCGCTTTGTACTTCATTCAGGTTGAGCAAGCGGGCGAGCAGCAGGGGGCCGAGGTCCGACACCGTGGCGCGTACCGGGTGGCCCTTTTCACCAAAGATATCCCAAACAACCACCGGGTTGGCATGCGGCTCCCAGTCGGTAACGCCGATTTTTTCCAGACGCGCCTGAAGTTTCTCAGAGCTCTGGCCTGCTTCCGCGATACCGGTCAGGTCGCCTTTCACATCGGCCATAAAGACCGGTACGCCGATCTCGGAAAAAGACTCCGCCAGTTTCTGCAAAGTTACGGTTTTACCGGTGCCGGTGGCGCCGGTAATTAGGCCGTGACGGTTAGCCATTGCAGGCAGCAGATGCAGTTGTTTATCCAGCGTGCGCGCAATCAGCAGGGGTGAGCTCATGATCGATTCCTCCATTTATCCTGCGTCGATTATAGGCAACCTGACAGCAAAAAGATGGAGGAAATCGATAACTCTCAACGTTTAATCTCAGGCGCAGTGGCGCTGAATCAGCGCGATGCTCTGTTCAATCTCGCGGCGAATCTCCTCTTCGCGCCATGACGCCAGCTGCGGAGCGAAAGGCTCGAAGGCGTAATCTCCCTGGTATCCGCGGGCTTCGAGATGTTTTACCTGCTGGCAGGTCAGCAGCCTATCTTGTGGTGTCAGCATGATGCGCTCGTCGTCGGTCAACTGTTCGCGTGGGCGGGGATCGTCAACGCCGGAGAGGTGAACCAGACCTATCTCAGCAATGTCCAGCTGGCTGAATTCCTCTTCAGCTTGTGGATACAGGTGGTGGTGGAAAGTATCAATTAACAGCTTAAACGGCACCTGGGCGTCGCGAATGAGCGCCTGCGCCTGCGCCGCCGAGCGCAGCGAACTTTGTGGGAAGCCCAGCGGCTCGACCAGGCCCTGAACGCCATATTGTTCGAACAACGGCGCCAGCTCGCGCATAGCGGCAAGCGTTTCTTGCGGCGCTACAGCGGTGCCATCATTTAACGGGCACATCACCAGCGATTTGGCGCCAATGGACTGCGCCTCTTTCAGCAGCGACTCCGTCAGCTGACGTACTTCAGCGCTGTGGCGATTGAAGGGATAGACGGCGTTGATCGTCAGAATTTCAAGCTGGTATCGGTCGGCCAGCTTGCGCACCTGCTGGTGGGTTAGCTCATCGGTGACTTTACCGCTGGGTAAATCATTACGCAGCTCGACCTTATGCAGCCCGAGTTCGCTTACCAGACGGAAAAACGCTTCAATGCTAAGCGATGGCGCAATTTTACGATTGATACAGAAACGTTGCAGGGCAATGGCCATTTGACACTCCTGACAAGATGTTGACTGGTTTAGTTCGCTTGCCTGATAGTTAAAATGTTTATTTCATCATTGGCAATGGATGAAATGATGGTTGTTTGAGCACGATCGCAAAATAGTTGCTGCGCTATTTCATAGTTTACATCAACGTCAACCGCAGAAAATCTCACCTTCACTACCGCTGCGATATGAAATCATGTAGAGAGAGGCTTGCTGAAAAATGCGACAGCTATCACCAAAGTGGAATTTCATTTTATCTGTTTATTGAAATATAAATTTCATTTTACTACGGTTATAGCACAGCACAATCAGCGACGGGCCGTAACTTGAACGGCCTTCTACACTATGAGGCGAGAAGATGACTATCACAGGTAACTTTATTGGTGGGAAAACGGTAACCAGCAGCAGCCGGGAAACGATGCCGGTGTACGACCCGGCCACTGGCGATGTGGTTCGCGAAGTCACGCTTTCCACCGCGCAGGAGGTTTCCGACGCAATCCAGGTCGCTCGCGACGCTTTTGACAGCTGGTCCCGTACCACGCCGCTGCGCCGCGCCCGCGTGCTGTTCAATTTTAAAATGCTGCTTGAACAGCACGTCGATGAACTGGCGGGAATTATCGTTAGCGAGCACGGCAAAGTGTGGTCCGATGCGTTGGGCGAGCTGACCCGCGGCATGGAAGTGGTTGAGTTCGCTTGCGGTATTCCGCATCTCATTAAAGGTGAGTTTTCTTCCGACGTAGGTACCGGCGTCGACAGCTATTCGCTCATGCAGCCGCTGGGCGTGGTGGCGGGGATAACGCCGTTTAATTTCCCGGCTATGGTGCCGATGTGGATGTTCCCCATCGCGCTGGCCTGCGGCAACAGCTTCGTGCTGAAACCACCGGCGCTGGCGCCGACCGCGGCGGTACGCATGGCTGAATTACTGAAAGAAGCCGGTCTGCCGGACGGCGTTTTTAACGTCATTCATTGCAGCAATGAAGATGCCGAACAGCTTTATACCGACCCGCGTGTGGCCGCCGTCAGCTTTGTCGGCTCCTCTGGCGTAGCGGAATATATCTATAAAACCGCCAGCGCTCACGGAAAACGCGTCCAGGCGTTTGGCGCGGCGAAAAACCATGCCATCGTGATGCCGGACGCCGATCTTGATGCGACAGTGAATGCCATCATGGGCGGTGCGTATGGTTCCGCAGGCGAGCGCTGTATGGCTCTGCCGGTAGTAGTGGCCGTCGGTGACGAGACCGCAGATAAATTAATCGCCCGCCTGAAACCATTAGTCGAGTCGCTGAAAGTGGGGCCCGGCTGCCTGCGCGGCAAAGACGAAAACGAAATGGGGCCGGTAGTATCTGAAGCGCATCAGAAAAAAGTACTCGGCTATATTGATAAGGGCGTCAGCGAAGGGGCGTCGTTGGTGGTGGATGGCCGCAGGCTGCGCGTGGCCGGGCATGAGGACGGATATTACGTTGGCGGTACGCTGTTTGACCATGTCACTCCGGAAATGACCATCTGGCGTGAAGAGATTTTTGGCCCGGTGCTGGGGATCGTCCGCGTTGCTGATTACCAAAGCGCGCTGGCGCTGGTAAACAGCCACGAATTTGGTAACGGCAGCGCCGTCTTTACCAGCAATGGCCATACCGCCCGCGAGTTCGTTCATGATGTACAGGCCGGCATGGTTGGCGTCAACGTACCGGTGCCGGTACCAATGGCCTTCCATAGCTTTGGCGGCTGGAAGCGCTCGGTATTTGGCGCGCTGAACGTCCACGGGCCTGACGGCGTTCGCTTCTATACCCGTATGAAAACTGCCACCGTGCGCTGGCCGCAGGGGCAGCAAACCGTATCTGAATTCAGTATGCCGACGTTAGGTTAATCGGCGAAGGAGAACGCTATGTCGTTATTGGCTAAAGCGCAAAAAGAGGGACATATCCAGCACATCACCCCGCAGAGCGCGGGGTGGCAGTATATTGGCTTTGATGTCTGGATGTTAAAACAGGGGCAAACCGTGACCCTGGAGAGCGGTGATCGTGAGCTATGTCTGGTTCTGGTCTCCGGGCTGGCCTCGATCAAAACTCAGCACGCCGATTTTCCCGACCTCGGTAAACGCATGTCGCCATTCGAGCGTACGCCGCCGTGGTCGGTCTATGTGCCGCCGCACGATAAGGTCGAGGTCACTGCAGATTCCGATCTTGAGCTGGCGGTTTGCAGCGCGCCGGGCAAAGGCAGCTTCCCGGCGCGAGTGATACGGCCTGAGGATGTTGGCGTAGAACATCGCGGTAAAGGGCGTAACCAGCGTCTGGTACATAATATTCTGCCGGATAACGCCCAGGCGGATTGCCTGCTGGTAGTGGAAGTCTACACCGAAGAAGGGGCGACCAGTTCCTGGCCATCGCACAAGCACGATACCGCGCTGCCGGGGCAGGAAACCCAGCTGGAAGAAACCTACTACCACCGTTTCGATCCGCCGCAAGGTTTTGCCTTTCAGCGAGTGTACACCGATGACCGCAGCCTGGATGCCTGTATGGCGCCCTATAACCATGATGTGGTGATGGTGCCGCGCGGCTACCATCCGGTAGCGGCGATCGCCGGTTACAACAGCTACTATCTGAACGTGATGGCGGGGCCGGATCGTAAGTGGCTATTTACCTGGGAAGACGATCACGCCTGGATCAACAGCGATCGCTATTCATAGTGCGCGATAAACGAGAAAAGCCGGGGATGTCCCCGGCTTTTTTGTCTATTGATTGCCCCTGTTTACCGCTAGCGCAACGGGCAATCAGGCGCGGTGCTGCTGCGGCTCTTTGCTGCTATTCAATGCCAGCGATACCGCCAGCGTCTGCGCCAGGCACAGCGAGGCCACCTGTGAACGGAAACCATCGACTTGCGCTTCACGCACCACAAAGCACACATCACTGAAGGCGGCAAGCGGGCTTACCTGGCTATCGGTAATGGCGATTTGTCGCGCCTTGCGCTGGGCGCCAAGCTCAACCAGCTCCACCACTTCACGGGCATAAGGCGAGAAGCTCACCGCCACGACCACATCCTTCGGCCCCACCAGACTGAGCTGCTCGGTGAACATCCCGCCGAGGCCGTCGATCAGGAAGGCTTTGCGATCCAGATGGCGCAGTGCGTAGGTCAGGTAAGAGGCGACGCTGAACGAGCGACGCAGACCGATAACATAGATATTTTCCGCATCCGCCAGTAAATCTACCGCCCGGTTGAGATCTTCGCCGGAGGTCTGCATTGCCAGTTGCTGCAGCGCCTGGGTATTGACCATGCTGAACATGTTGAGGATTTCCGTCGGCGTTTCCGGCGGCGTTGTTTCGTCGTTAGTCGTCTGGCGGAACAGACGCGCGCGCTCGGTGTAGTTGGCGGTCTCTTCCATCAGATGCTGCCTGAACATCTGCTTCATTTCGTTAAAGCCGCTGAAGCCAAAGGCGTTAGCGAAGCGAATCAGCGTTGAGGGCGGAACGTCAGCCTGTTGCGCAATGGAGGCTACAGTATCGAAAGCAACGCTATTACTGTTATCCAGTATATAGCGCGCCACCTGCTTCAGACGTTTGCTGAGCGTGTCGTAGCGCCGTCTGATTTCATCCTGCAGGATGGTCAGTTGGGTCGGATTATTAGCCATAAGTTGCGCTCTGAGAAAATGGAAGGAATATGGCTTCCAGTGTACCAAATGAAGCGAATTTTTCATTTTTTGCGATGAAATACGCGATTCATTTCACGAAGAAACCGCAGGCCCGCCGCTTTCAAGGAAGTGGCGGGCCTGAAGGAGGTTAGCCGCGCGCTTCGCGCCAGTAGCCGATGAGCCGTAGATAGTTCCGTTTCACTTCATCGATTAGCGCTGCGTCATCCAGTTCGCCCTGCATCCAGCGGCGCGAAGGTTGACCAAAGATGGTTCGGCCGACGGCAAAACCCTTGATCATCGGGTGCCCGGCCGCTTCGGCGAAACCTGAACGCAATCGATCCGATGGCGCATCCAGCCCGAGGAGCAGGATGCCCCGGCACCACGGATCTTCGCGCTCGATAAGCGCTGAGATCCGCTCCCACTGGGCGCTGGCCAGCGGCGGCAGCTTCCACCAGTCCGGCTGGATGCCCAACTGATAGAAGTGCTCCAGCATAGTGTGGTAGTGGCGTTCATCTTTGTCCGGTCCGTTCTCCGGCAGGATCACTTCCAATAGCAGCTCGTGCCCGGACTTATTGCAGGCCTGCCAGACTTCCAGCAGCAGCGCATCCTGCTCGGCGCGCAGCGCCGCCGGGTCATCCGGGTGGTAAAAGACCAGGCATTTGACGACGTGCTCAAGCGGCCAGTCGATCAGCTGTGAGCCAATATTACCATGTTCAAGACGTAGCGGACGCGAGCTGGGGAGCTCAATCGGCCGACCGATCCACCAGCCTTTACCGGTAATGGCGTTAAGTGAACGTTGACCATAGGTACCATCGGCGAGGATGCCGCTGCGCCGATCCAGCCCGGCCTCTGTGGCGGCCGCCTCGGCGGCGGCCAACAGCAGCAGTTTGAGTTCGGGAATACAGGCCGGGTCGCGCCCGGTTTCTAATGCCAGATCCGCCAGCTGTTTACGATGGTCAAAGGCGAAGATACACAGTTCCGGCCACGGCTGGCGTCGGCTGGTCACCCGGTGCAAATGATTTAACCGCGCGTCGATATCCGGGCGCGGAACGGCATCGGCCCGCGATAAATAATCATCAAGCTCTACTTTTGTCGGCATCGCCGGCGCGCAGCCGTGGCGCGAAACCACTAAGGCGCCGCAGGCGTTGGCGTAGCGGCAGGCCTGCTCCCAGCCCTCATCGTTAAGCCAGCCGCGCAGTAGCCCGGACATAAAAGCATCGCCGGCACCGAGCACGTTGAGTACTTCGACGCGAACGCCTTGCTGCAACGGCACTTCGTCCCAGCTATCCGGGATGGCGCCCTCCAGCACCACGCAGCCCATCGGCCCGCGCTTGCAGACCAGCGTCGCGTTGGTGGCATGGCGAACGTTTTTCAGCGCGGTGAGGGTATCGGTGCTGCCGCCGGCGATATGAAACTCCTCTTCAGTGCCGACGACTAAATCGAACAGGTGCAGAACTTCCTGCAACTGACGGGTCACCGGACCCGACTCAATGAAACGCGTTTCACCGTCGCCCAGCGAAGTAAGCCCCCACAGCACCGGACGGTAATCGATATCCAGCGCGGTACGCAGGCCGTGGCGGCGGGCGTATTCCAGCGCCTTCAGTACCGCATCGCGGGTATTGGCGTGTGAAAGGTGGGTGCCGGTCACCGCCAGAGCGCGTGAAGAGGCGATGTACTCCTCATTGATATCGTCAGGCGTCAGCGCCATATCGGCGCAGTTGTCGCGGTAGAAAATCAGCGGGAAGGTATCCTGATCCTTAATGCCCAGCATCACCAATGCGGTCAGCCGTTCTTTATCCGTGATCAGATATTCGGTATCGACACCTGCGCGGCGGAGGGTTTCACGCAGAAACCGGCCGTTGTGCTCATCGCCTACCCGCGCCAGCATCGCCGATTTTAATCCCTGAATCGCGGTACCAAAGGCGACGTTGCCCGAGGAGCCGCCGAGATACTTGGCGAAACTGGCCACATCTTCCAACCTTGCCCCTATCTGCTGGGCGTAGAGATCGACGGCCACCCGGCCAATACAGATGACGTCGAGCCGCTTAACTGCTGCATTCATCGCTAGGGTTTCCTTTTGCAAATCTGCTGCCAGGAGAAGGTCGCATGAGTGACGGTCTGCCGTGAACAGCCTGATGGTTATTAGTTATCTCTAGTTTGAGAAATAAATATTTCATTTTCAAATCTAATCGAAATTAAAAAACCAAAAGTGTGAAGGATCTACCACTCTGCGCGGGTACGCAGCTGCCCACCCATACATGCTGTCTGCGTCCCGCTTACCCATGTTCTCCTTTTTTTAATATCAATATTATCCATAATTTTCATGTAGATAATCTTGTTTTTCCTCTTTTGTTTGGAAACCTGCTCGCGAAGGAGATGTAAGTGAAACGTGTGAAATGGGTAGAGAGTTTGATCCTTCTCGCAAAATGAAACATTTCTTCTGTATTTGTGTTTAATGAAAAAAATGTTTGCCTATAATCCAAAAATATTCCAGTGGACGTTAACGGCTTTCCCGCACCTACGCCATCTTCTTTGGCGAGCAAAGCGCTAACTCACACGACAAATACTGAACGATAAGGATTAGGCAACATGGGCAAACTGAGACTGACAATGGCGCAGGCGCTGGTTAAGTTCCTTGATAACCAGTATCTGGAGGTGGACGGCGAAGCGCAGAAATTCGTGAAAGGGATTTTCGCTATTTTTGGTCACGGCAACGTGTTGGGCTTAGGCCAGGCGCTGGAAGAGAACAGCGGCGAACTGCGGGTTTACCAGGGGCGTAATGAACAAGGCATGGCCCATGCGGCCACCGGCTTTGCCCGTCAATCACTGCGCCGGCAGATCATTGCCTGCACTTCTTCCATCGGTCCCGGGGCGGCCAACATGATCACCGCCGCGGCGACGGCTACGGCCAACCGTATCCCGCTGTTATTACTGCCGGGCGATGTATTCGCCACCCGCCAGCCGGACCCGGTACTGCAGCAAATCGAACAGAGCCACGATCTGAGTATCACGACTAACGACGCATTTCGCGCGGTGAGTAAGTACTGGGATCGTATTACCCGCCCGGAACAGCTCATGAGCGCCTGCATTAATGCCATGCGCGTGCTGACGGATCCGGCGGAAACCGGCGCCGTCACCTTGTGTCTGCCGCAGGACGTGCAGGGTGAAGCCTGGGATTATCCCGAGTCCTTTTTTGCCCGCCGCGTCCACCGTCTGGATCGCCGTCCGCCAAGCGCGGCGCAGTTGGCGGATGCGGTAGCGGCAATTAAAGCCAGCCGTAAACCGCTCATCGTCTGCGGCGGCGGCGTGAAATATTCCGCGGCAGGCGAAGCGCTGGTGAGCTTCGCCGAACGTTACGACATCCCGTTTGCGGAAACGCAGGCCGGAAAGGGCACGGTGGTTTCATCGCATCCGCTGAACGTCGGCGGCGTTGGCGAAACGGGCTGTCTGGCTGCCAACCTGTTGGCGAAAGAGGCCGATCTGGTCATCGGTATCGGGACGCGTTTTAGTGATTTCACCACCTCCTCGAAATGGATATTCCAATCCCCGGGCGTGCGCTTTCTTAACGTTAACGTCAGTAATTTTGATGCCTGGAAGCTGGACGGCATCCCAATGCTGGCGGACGCCCGCGAGGCGCTAAGTGCGCTCAGCGCAGCGCTGGCGAACGAGTCCTGGCAGGCAGGATGGGGCGCGCAGATTGCAAGCGTGCAGAGCCGGCAGATGAAAGAGACCCAGCGCGTCTACCAGGCGGTCTGGCAGGAAACGGATTTCGTACCAGAAATTGACGACCATATTGACCGTGAATCGGTTTATCGCGAATTCCGTCAAATCACGGATTCTACCCTGACGCAAAGCAGCGTACTTGGCCTGCTGAACGAGTCGCTGGCGGCGGATGCGGTCATTGTGGCGGCGGCGGGCAGCCTGCCGGGGGATTTACAACGCGTCTGGCGCAACCGCGCGCCGAATACCTATCACGTCGAGTACGGCTACTCGTGCATGGGCTATGAGGTCAACGCCGCCCTCGGCGTTAAGCTGGCGCAGCCGCAGAGCGAAGTCTATTCGCTGGTCGGCGATGGCTCCTTCATGATGCTGCACTCTGAGTTGGTCACCTCCCTGCAGGAGCGGGCGAAGATCAACGTCATCCTGCTCGACAACATGGCGAACGGCTGCATCAACAACCTGCAGCTGGAACACGGTATGGATAGCTTTGGCACCGAGTTCCGCTACCGCTCGGCGGAAAACGGCCAGCTGCAGGGCGGGCTGGTACCGGTGGATTTCGCCACGATTGCTTCCGGCTACGGCTGCAAGACCTGGCGGGTCACCACCCTCGATGAGCTTCGCCACGCGCTGGATGCCGCTCGCCGTGAAACCGTCAGCACGCTTATCGACATTAAAGTACTGCCGAAAACCATGGTCCACAAATACGGTAGCTGGTGGAACGTTGGCGTGGCGCAGACGGCGCTGTCGGAACGTATCCGTAAAGTCGCTGAAATGATTAATGAAAAACGCGCCCAGGCGCGGGATTACTAACAAAGAACACGAACCCTGAACCCTACAGAACTACGGAGAGAACCATCATGTCACTCAAATTAGGTGTCATCGGCGCAGGCGCCATCGGTAAAGAACATATCCGTCGCTGCACCCAGGTCTTACAGGGGGCGACCGTGGTCGCCGTTTCTGATATCAACGCCGATAACGCCCGTGCGGCAGTAGCGCTGCCGGGCGTGCAGGCGGAAGTCTACGCCGACGGTCATGATGTGATTAAAGCCAGCGACGTTGACGCCGTGCTGGTGACCTCCTGGGATCCAACCCATGAAGAGTACACCCTGGCGGCTATTGAGGCCGGTAAGCCCGTATTTTGCGAAAAGCCGTTGGCGATGAGCGCGGAAGGCTGCCGCCGTATTGTGGATGCTGAAATGAAAGCCGGGCGTCGCCTCGTTCAGGTTGGCTTTATGCGTCCATACGATGAAGGCTATCTGGCGTTGAAGAAGGTCATCGACGACGGTGATATCGGCGCGCCGTTGATGCTGCGCTGTGCCCACCGTAACCAGTCGGTCGGTGAGAACTACACCACCGATATGGCGATCACCAACACCCTGATCCACGAACTGGACGTGCTGCGCTGGCTGCTAAATGACGACTACCGCTCCGTACAGGTGCGCTTCCCGCGCTCGACCTCCCATACCCATGCGCGGCTGAAAGACCCTCAGATAGTCTCGTTTGAAACGAAAAAGGGCACCCTGATCGACGTCGAAGTCTTCGTAAATTGCCAGTACGGCTACGACATCCAGTGCGAAGTCGTTGGCGAAACGGGCATTGCGCGCCTGCCGGAACCGTCGGCGGTGGAGATGCGTAAAGCCGCCAGCCTGTCGACAGCCATCCTCACCGACTGGAAAGACCGTTTCATCAAAGCCTACGACGTCGAACTGCAGGCATTTATCAATGATGTGAAAGCCGGCAAGCTGCAGGGCCCCTCCGCCTGGGACGGTTATGCGGCATCGGTTGCCGCCGACGCCTGCCTGAAGGCGCAGGAGTGCAACGAACCGGTAGCAGTATCGCTACCTGAGTGCCCGGCATTCTACCAACGCTAAATCCTCCTTCACCGACGTAACGTTTCAAACAGGTAACGACGATGAAAATTGCTTTTGATGTCGATGTGATTCGCGATCTCGGGATCACCAGAATGGTTCAGCAGGTGGCGGAGTGGGGCTACAAATACATTGAACAGTCGCCGCACCCGCAGATTAACCCATTCTACAAACATCCGCGCGCCAGCCGGGAGATCATGGCCGAGTATAAGCAGGCGCTGCGTGACAACGGCGTTGAACTCTCCTCGTTCATCTGCGTTTATCGCTGGTCCGGCCCGGATGAGCTGCGCCGTCAGGCGGCGGTGAAGAACTGGAAGCGGCTCATCGAAGTAGCGGTAGAGATGGGCGTGCAGGTTATCAACACCGAATTTTCTGGCGATCCTAACCAGCCGGAAATTTGCGAAGAAATGTTCTACCGCTCGATGGAAGAACTGCTGCCGATATTCGAACGTGAAGGTATCCGCGTCGAAATCCAGGCCCACCCGTGGGACTTCTGCGAAGAAAACAACGAGACGGTGGATATCGTAAAGTCCTTCCGTAGCGACAACGTGAAGTACGTCTACAGCGTGCCGCACACCTTCTTCTACGACAAAGGTAAAGGTGAAGTCGAGAAGATGCTGCGCTATGCCGGTCAGGACCTGTCTCACGTGCTGATTGCCGATACCCGCAATCACACCAAACACTGCCGCTATATCGTTAATCCGCCGGGCGTTGACGCCGCCGTACACCAGCACGTCGGCGTCGGCGAAGGGGATGTCGATTTCGATGCTCTGTTCCGCACCCTGCGCGATATGCGTTTCGCTGAACAGACCTTCAAAGTTGGCGGTGAACCGATCGTCTGCACCTCGCTGTTTGGTTACCCGGAAAAGATGAAATACCAGGCCGTGGAAACGCGTGAACTTATCGAACGTGAACTGCTGCGCCGGTAAGGCGCGGCGGCAGGAGCATCAAAATGAACAAAGAGAACGTCAAACTGGCTATCGCCCCTATCGGTTGGACTAACGACGATATGCCTGAGCTGGGGAGCGAAAACACCTTCCAGCAAACGGTCAGCGAAATGGCGCTGGCCGGGTTTACCGGCAGCGAAGTCGGCAGCAAATATCCGCGCGATCCGGCGGTGCTGAAGCCGATGCTGGATATTCGTGGCATGCAGATTTGCAACGCCTGGTTCAGCACCTTCTTCGCGAATGGCCAAAGAGAAAAAACCATCGATGAATTCGTTAACCACATGAATTTCCTCCATGCGATGGGCGCAAAGGTGATTGGTTGCTCTGAACAAAGCGGCAGTATCCAGGGGCTCGATAAACCGATTCTCGGTGATGTAAAGCCGTGCTTTAGCGACGAAGAGTGGCAGCGGGTAGCTGAAGGTTATAACGCGCTTGGCAAACTGGCGGCAGAGAAGGGGATGCAGGTTTGCCTGCATCACCATATGGGCACCGGCATTCAGACTGCCGCGGAGATCGACAAGTTTATGTCGCTGGTGGACGAACGCGTCTTCCTGCTCTACGACACCGGTCACGCCTGGTATTCAGAGGGCGGCGAGGCGCCGATGCTGGCGATCCTGAAAAAATATCTGCCGCGCATTAACCACGTGCATCTGAAAGACGTCCGCCCCGCGGTGATTGAGCAGGTGCGCCGCGAAGGGCTCTCATTCCTCGACGGCGTCAAGAAAGGCACCTTTACCGTACCGGGAGACGGCGAAATAGATTTCCGTCCGGTCTTCCAGTTGCTGGATGACTACGGCTACAAGGGTTGGATGGTAGTGGAAGCCGAACAAGACCCTGCGCTGGCGAACCCCTTCGAATACGCCGTAAAGGCGCGTAAGTACATCCGCGAAACGGCAGGAATCTGATCGTTGATGCATTTCGGGCCACACAGCTGCGTGGCCCGCTTTTTCTAAACCTCAAGAGAACCACACGAGAACGACACGTCCGTGAGGCAGGAGGCCTCTGTATTCAGACAAGAGCATATCTTCCCCCTACAAGGTAGGTTACTGGAGTCTTCTATGTCACAGGAACAATATCTCACACTCAATAAAGCGTCGGGGCCGAATAGCGACGCCCCGGCAACGCCGTTTGTTAAGATCGTTGCGTTGATTGCGACCTTAGGCGGTTTACTCTTTGGCTACGACACCGGGGTGATTTCCGGCGCCCTGCTGTTTATGGGTAAGGAACTGCACCTCACGCCCTTTACCACCGGGCTGGTGACCAGCTCACTGCTGTTCGGCGCCGCATTCGGCGCACTGCTTTCTGGCCATCTGGCCAGCGCCGCAGGCAGAAAGAAAATCATCCTCTGGCTGGCGGTGATCTTCGCTATCGGCGCGGTGGGTACTGCCCTCGCGCCGGACGTCAACTGGATGATTTTCTTCCGCCTGGTTCTCGGCGTAGCGGTTGGCGGCGCGGCGGCAACGGTGCCGGTTTACATCGCTGAGATGGCGCCCGCCAACAAACGCGGGCAACTGGTTACGCTGCAGGAACTGATGATCGTCTCAGGACAGCTGCTGGCCTATATCTCTAACGCCACCTTCCATGAGCTGTGGGGCGGTGAAAGTACCTGGCGCTGGATGCTGGCGGTGGCGACGCTACCAGCCGTGCTGTTGTGGTTTGGCATGATGTTTATGCCGGATACCCCGCGCTGGTATGCGATGAAAGGCCGACTGGCGGAAGCGCGCCGGGTGCTGGAGCGTACGCGGCGTAAAGATGATGTCGAATGGGAGCTAATGGAGATTACGGAAACTCTCGACGAGCAGCGCAATCTTGGTAAGCCAAAAATTCGTGAAATCATGACCCCGTGGCTGTTTAAGCTGTTCATGATCGGTATCGGCGTGGCGGTTATTCAGCAGCTTACCGGCGTCAATACCATTATGTACTATGCGCCGACGGTGCTGACCTCGGTCGGTATGACCGATAACGCCGCGCTGTTCGCCACCATTGCCAACGGCGTGGTTTCGGTGCTGATGACCTTTGTCGGCATCTGGATGCTGGGGAAGATAGGCCGTCGCCCGATGACCATGATCGGCCAGTTCGGTTGTACCGCCTGCCTGGTGTTTATCGGCGCGGTGAGCTACCTGCTGCCGGAAACGGTCAATGGTCAGCCGGATGCGCTGCGCGCCTATATGGTACTGGCGGGAATGCTGCTGTTCCTGAGCTTCCAACAGGGGGCGCTGTCACCGGTAACCTGGCTGCTGTTATCGGAAATTTTCCCAACCCGGATGCGCGGGATGTTTATGGGCGGGGCGGTGTTCTCAATGTGGATTGCCAACTTCCTGATCTCGCTGTTCTTCCCGATGCTACTGTCGTGGGTCGGCCTCTCCGGAACCTTCTTTATCTTTGCGGCAATCGGTATCTTCGGCGCGATCTTCGTGATCAAATGCGTGCCGGAAACGCGCAATCGCAGCCTTGAGCAGATCGAACACTATCTGCGTGAGAAGCTGGATACCAGCCCGGCGGGAAAAGCCTACGCGCGTAAATCCTGGGCTTCGTCGCAGGTGGATAAAATCTAAGGCTTCGACAAAATCTCCCCGGCGCATTCTGCGCTGGGGGCGGTTGGTCACCCGGCTTGGGCGTTTACGCCGCAAGCCGGGCGCCCCGCTACATACCTGTGCTACTTCACTTCTCCCAGCGCAGTCTTATCAACATAAGGTTTCATTAGCGCGTCAGCTTCCTTCTGCGCCGCCTGTACCGCGGCTTCCGGCGTTACTTTAGCATCGTTGACCACCGCCGCCAGCTGGTTCTCCATCGCCTTACGCACGGCAACGGTCTCCCAGGTGGAATACCACGGATGCGCGTACTTCAGCTGTTCAAGGGCGATCGCTGCTCGTGGATCCTGCTGCAGATAAGCTTTCATCTCCGGCGTATCGTAAGAAGCCTTACGCGGCGAGAAGTAGCCGGTAAAGCGGCTCCACGCGCCGTTTACCTGCGGGCTCACCAGATAAGTCAGGAACTGGTAGGCCGCTTTCTTCTGCGCGTCGTTGATGCCTTTAAAGCTTACAAGGCTGGCGCCGCCAATCGGCACCGCGCGCTGCTCTTTGGCTGGTAGCATGGCGACCCCGAGTTCAAAATCTTTACTGTTCTCGCGCATAAAGCCCAGTGCGCCGGTGCTGAGCATCGCCATGCCAAGTTTGCCGGAGAAGAATGAAGCGCTGATCTGCTTCGAATTCAGTACCCCGGAAGGCATCACTTTGTCTTTGTAGATCAGATCCTGCCAGAAGCGCAGAGCGCCGATAGCGGTCGGCGAGTTGTAATAAACCTCACCCGGATAGTCTTCATTGAAATATTTACCGCCGTTGGCGCGCACCAGCGCCGAGAAGATCCAGCCGCCGTAGTCGTCGTTAGTCGACGGCAGCATGATCCCCCACTGGCCTTTGCTCTCGTCGGTCAGCTTTTTGGCATCGGCCAGCAGCTCGGCCCAGGTCTGCGGTGGTTGCGCGATCCCAGCCCGATCGAACAGCGTCTTGTTGTAGTAGAGGATCGGTGTCGAGTTATGGAACGGGATCGCATAGGTGGTGCCCATCACCTGGGCGTTCTTATGCATCGCGGGCCAGAATTCCTTTTGCAGAAAATCGCCGGCCTTTTGATCGCCATATTTAAACAGCTCATCCATCGGCAGGATCTCATCCTTCAGCGCCAGATCGGTGGTGAAGTTGGCGGACATGATCACCAGCGCCGGGGTTTGCCCGGCCTTCTGCGCGGATTCGGCTTTGATCTTGGTGGTGTCATAGTTGCCGGTGAAGATGCCGCGCACTTCGACATCCTGCTGCGACTCGTTAAAGGCTTTAATGACGCGTGTCATCTCCATCGTCAGCTTGCCGTCTACCGGAGCCGGGAACATGAAGTCTATTTTCTCTTTCGCCAGCGCCGCGCCGCTCAGGGCGAGGCTGAGCCCAACCGTCAGGGCGGTGAGGGGGTTAAACATGATTACACTCCATCAGTAAATTATGCTGGGTCTCAGCATGAAAAAGATGCACATCGGCAGGCGAGAAGCCGAGGATCAGCGATTCGCCTTTTTCAGGCACCGTGCCACGGTGGCGGCGGCTAAAGCGCAGGGTGCCGATCGGGGTGCTGACGTGGAGCAGATAATCGGCTCCCATCAGTTCTCGTTGCAGGACGGTACCCGGCAGCCGCAGATGGCCGTGCTCGACGCGGTCGGTAATATGTTCCGGGCGAATGCCCAGCCAGACGCGCGTCTGGCTGCGGTGGCGCGGCGGTAGCGGATGGCGTTGTTCGCCAAGCTGAACGTTGCCGTCAACGCAGGGGAGCGATAGCAGATTCATTGCCGGTGAACCGATAAATCCGGCCACGAACAGATTGGCCGGGTTGGCATACAGATACTCTGGCCGCCCCACCTGCTGCACGTGACCGCCGTTCATCACCACGATGCGGTCGGCCATCGACATGGCCTCGGTTTGATCGTGGGTGACGTAGACGGTACTGGTTTTTAACTGCTGGTGGAGGTCCATAATGCTGTCGCGGACTTCGCTGCGCAGGCGAGCGTCGAGGTTGGACAGCGGTTCATCCATTAAGAACAGCCGCGGATTACGCACGATCGCCCGCGCCATCGCTACCCGCTGCCGTTGGCCGCCGGAGAGCTTCGCCGGTTTGCGATCGAGCAGCGCCTCCAGCTGCAGCATCTGCGCGACTTTATCTACCCGCGGCTGCCAGCCGCTTTTTTCTTCCTTACGCACCTTCATGCCGAAGGTGATGTTGTCGCGCACAGAGAGATGTGGAAACAGCGCATAGTTCTGGAAGATCATCGCAAAATTGCGTTCGCGCGGCGTGGTGTCGGTGATGTTCTCATCATGCAGCCAGATTTCGCCTTCACTGACCTGATCCAGCCCGGCAAGCAGGCGCAGCAGGGTGCTTTTACCGCAGCCTGACGGGCCGACCAGCACCACGAATTCGCCTTCGTGAATATCAAGCGACAGCGCGCTGAGCGCCGGTTTACCGTCGAAATGTTTACTGATGTTTTGCAGACTGAGCATGGCGGTTAGCGCTCTTCCGTTGGACAACTGATGTTTTCGTCGTACAGCCACGGCCCGGCGTAGTGGGCCAGCGAGTGCTGGTAGCTCACCCACTGTTCGCCGACCTGGCGGTGCATCAGGCACGAAGCCGGCGAGAGATCGTAATACGGGCGAGTGTCTTCGTGGCAATACGGTACCTGATGGACGGTGCCGGGGAGGGTGGAGATCAGCGCCTGGCGATACTGGGTCATGGTCAGGCTATGGTTATGGCCGCAGAAGATGCGCGTCAACGACGGGAAACGCTCCACCAGCGCCAGCAGACGGTAGCCGTTTTCGCAGGCAATCGGGTCCATCTGCGCGTTGCCCAGCGGCAGCGGCGGGTGGTGCATAAACACCGTGGCCGGTTTGTCGCCGCCCTCGAACAGCTGCGCTTCCAGCCAGCTAATGGTCTCGTCGGTCAGCCAGCCTTTTGAAGTGCCGGCGCGGCTGGAGTCGATAAACAGCAGGCGGGTAGCGAAGTCGTCAACCGCATAGCGCATATTATTGGCATCGCTACCGAGCTGTGGGCACAGCGGCTGCAGGTACTCCAGAAACAGCGCTTTATCATCGTGATTACCGGGGATGAGATACAGCGGATAGTTCAGGCTGCCGAGGATCTGGCGGGCGACCTGATACTCCTCCGGGCGGCCGCAGTTGACGATATCGCCGCTCACCACCACCGCATCCGGGCGTTCGCGCAGCGCGTTAAGTTGAGAAACCACATCAGCATTGGCGGCATTGACGTCGATAAAGCCGTACAGCTTCTCGCCGCGGCTGCGGAAATGGGTATCGGAAATGTGCGCTAACAGCATGAATAACTCCTTATTTGATCCCGGAGAAGCCGAAGCTTCGCAGGAACTGTTTCTGGAAAAGGATGAACGCCAGCATCAGCGGCAGGCAGACCATCAGCGTCCCGGCGCCGATGGTGCCCCACTGGCCGCCGGATTCAGCGCCCATGGCGAAAGAGACCAGCCCGACCGTCAGCACCTGCTTATCGGGATCGTTGAGCATCATCAGCGGCCACAGGTACTCGTTCCAGTGGTAGGTAATGCTGACGGTGGCGAAGGCCAGCACCGATGGCCAGGACATCGGCAGCAGTACGCGGAATAGCACCTGCCACCAGCGGCATCCCTCCATCAGCGCTGCCTCTTCCAGCTCTTTCGGGATGGCGAGGAACGCCTGGCGCATCAGAAACACGCCGAACGCCGAGGTGAAGTAGGGCATCATTACGCCGGTCAGGGTGTTAAGCAGGCCGAAGGTTTTCAGAGTCAGCATGTTCGGCACCATCATCACCACCGGCATGATCATCAGCTGGACGAGAAACAGCAGAAACAGCGTTTTCTTGCCGCGAAATTCGTGGCAGGCGAAGACGTAGCCGGCGGTGGTGATGGTGAGTAGCTGCACGAAGAAAGTGCCGAAGGTAAAGATAAGGGTGTTGGCGTACAGGCTCAGCCAGTCGGCGCTGTCCCAGGCGTCGCGGAAGTTATCGAGGGTCAGCGGCAGGCGCGGCAGCAATGAGGCCATATCTTCGCCGAAGGTGGTGGCGCTGAACGAGGTCGCCAGCATCCAGATAAACGGGCTCACCCATAGCAGCGCCAGGCAGCACATGATTACCGTCAGGGTAAAGGGCTGTGAGCGACGCAGGCGCAACCACAGCGGACGCGCAGCGGCGGGCGAGCGGACCATCAGCGGCGAGATTTCAGCGCTCATAGTGGGCTCCTTTTTCCAGCAATTTCAGGTTAATCAGCGAGAAGGCAAACAGCCCGGCCAGCGTCAGGAAGGTGGCGGCGGAGGCTTTGCCGAGGTCGTGGGTATCCCAGGCGAGATTCTGGATGTAATAGAGCAGCACGGTCGTGGCGTTATCCGGCCCGCCGCGCGTCATCACCGCGACGTGATCAATCTGGGTAATGGAGTAAATCAGCGCGGTGGTGATAACAAAGCTCAGCGTCGGGCGCAGCAGCGGCAGTGTGACCTTAAAAAACACCTGGGTGCGGCTGGCCCCTTCCATCAGCGCGGCTTCCCGCGTCGAGGCCGGAATGCTCTGCAACCCGGCGAGGAAAAACAGCATGTAGTAGCCGGCGAATTTCCACACGCCAATCAGCGCCAGCGCCAGCAGCGCGCTGTTGCTGCGCCCCAGCCAGTTGTTGTTCTGAGGGCCAAATAGCTTCGCCAGATAGTGATCGAGCAGGCCGAGGCCGGGCATAAAAATAAACAGCCACAGCGCGGCGGCGCTGACCATCGGGATAATCATCGGGAAGAAAAAGGCGGTGCGCAGCCAGCGGTTGACGCGGTGATTCTCGCTCAGCGCCACCGCCAGCAGCAGAGCGAGCGTCACGCCGGGTACCACCGTCAGCAGGATATAGAGCAGATTATTGACCAGCGATTGCCAGAAAACGCCGTCGGCAAACAGGCGGGCGAAGTTATCCAGCCCGACGTACTGTGCGCCGTCGCTGGCCATGCGGGTATCAAACAGGCTGTCATAGACCGAACGGCCAAGCGGAAACCAGGTAAACAGCAGTAAAAACAACAGAGAAGGCGACAGTATCAGCCAGGGGAGCCAGCGCTTATTCATGGTGACGGGCGTCTCGTTCAGGCGTTTATGGAAGCCCGGATTGTGGGAAGCGATGACTACAGGGGAATGGCGGGGAGATGACGGTTTGATGAAGCAAGGAGAAAAGCGCCGGGCGCACGGGACGCCCGGCGATAAATACCAATCAGAAGTCGGCTTTTAATACCGCGCGATAGCGGGCTTTGCCTTCGCGCACGTGTTTCAGCGCTTCGTTAATTTGCGACATCGGGAACAGTTCGGTGGTTGGCGCCACTTTGCTACGCCCGGCGAATTTCATCAGCTTACGCAGTTCGGACGGATTACCGGTCGCCGAGCCGGAGATGCTGCGGTCGCCGCCGATAAGGGTAAAGGCCGGAACCGGGAACGGCTTCATCACCGCGCCGACGGTGTGGAAGTTGCCGCCGTAAGCCAGCGCCTGGAAGTACGGCTGCCAGTCGAGATCCACCGCTACGGTGTTGATGATCAGATCGAACTGACCGGCCAGCGCGGTTAACGCCTGCGGATCGCGGCTGTTCACCACACGATCGGCCCCCATTGCCAGCACTTCCTGCTCTTTCGCCGGGTTGGAACTGAAAGCGGTCACTTCCGCCCCCATCGCCCGCAGCAGTTTAATGGCGATATGGCCGAGGCCGCCGATACCAATCACGCCGACGCGGCTGGTGGCGGTCACGTGGTGGGTCAGCAGCGGTTTGAAGACGGTGATGCCGCCGCACAGCATCGGGCCGGCGGAAGCCAGATCGATGCTCTCCGGCAGCGGGATCACCCATTGCCAGTCGGCGCGCAGCTTATCGGCGAAGCCGCCGCGGTTCATAATGGTCGGCACAGAGCCTTCCAGGCAGTTGATCTGGTTGCCGCTGATACAGGCGTCGCAGTGGCCGCAGCTGCGCGCCGTCCAGCCGATCCCAACCTTCTGACCAATCTTCAGCCCTTTATCCTGCGCCGCGCTGCCCAGCGCCGCCACCCGGCCAATCACCTCGTGACCGGCGACCAGCGGGTAGCTCGACATGCCCCATTCGTTGTCGATCATCGACAGGTCCGAATGACAAATCCCGCAGTACTCCACTTCGACTTCGACATCTTCCGGCAACAGTTCGCCGGCATCGTACTCCCACAGCGACAGATCGGCGCCCGCTTCTTTGGCGGCGTAACTTTTAATGATGCTCATGTTTGTTTCCTTGGGGTTGGCGTAGTAACGAAGAAAGTGTAGAGCATGGCAACAGGCGTCGCTTGGCATTAGGAGGGGTGGATAAGCGGGCGGACCAGCCGCCCGGGAGACGGTCAGCGGCTGGCAAGCGGCCACTGATTGAGGCGGATACCGCGCTGCGGCGCGCTCTCGGCAAAATCATCCAGCACCGCCTGCACATCCGGGTCAAGATAGCCGACGTTATCGTGCTCGACGATCACCACGCTCTTTTCCGGAATTTTCGCCAGCAGCGCCAGCAGATGCGGATTGTGTAAAAAGGTCAGGTTCTGCTGGATGCGCAGCACGTAGTGGTCGTCGTAGCGCGCCAGCTGCAGCGAATGGCGATGGCTACGCCAGATGCTGAACGCCACCTGGGTGGCGAGACCAATCCCGATCCCCGCCAGCATGCCGAAGCCGATAATCCCGCCAATGGTGGCAAGGAAGGGGACGTACTGTGCGGCGCCCTGGCGGAACTGTTCAATGAACAGCCGCGGCGTCGCCAGTTTATAGCCGGTATACAACAGCACGGCGGCAAGGCTGGCGAGCGGAATTAACGTCAGCAGGCCGCTAAACCACAGTCCGCAGATCAGTAACAGCACGCCGTGGATAAAGATCGACAGTTTGCTCTGCGCGCCGTTGCTGACGTTGACCGAGCTGCGGACGATGACCGCGGTGATCGGCATCGCCCCGAGTACGCCGGAGAGCAGGTTGCCGACGCCCTGGGCGACCATTTCGCGGTTCGGCGAAGGCGGCGGATTTTGCGGACGCAGTTTTTTCAGCGCCTCCTGGCTGAGCAAGGTTTCGAGGCTGGCGACCAGCGCGAGGGTTAGCGCCACCACCCACACCGACGGATTACGCCACGCGCTCCACGCAGGAGACTCCAGCTCGCCCAGCAGATCGCCGAGGCTACCGAACTCTGGCAGGGTAATGCGCGGCAGGGAGGCAAGCTGCTGCGGCGCGGCCTGGGTCATTAATACGGTGGTGGCACAACCGAGCAGGACAGCGATCAGCGGGCCGGGGATCCAGCGCAGGCTCTTCACCCGGCGGATAAGCGGCGAACCCCACAGCCATAGCACCAGCAGGCCGCCCAGGGCGACGGCGATAGCACTGAGGGAGAAGGTGGCGTTGCCCTGCGCTATATCGGCGAGCCCGGTCTCTTCTGCGCTGCCAAGCGCGACGGGGATCTGCTGCATAATCAGCAGGATGCCGATCGCCGCCAGCATACCTTTGATGACGCTGGCGGGAACCAGCGAGATAAAGCGCCCGGCCCGCAGAACGCCGAACAGCAGCTGCAGCACGCCGGCCAGCACCAGCGCCATCAGGAAGACGGAGAAGGAACCCAGGGATTCAATGGCGGCGACGACGATGGTGACCAGTCCGGCGGCGGGGCCGCTGACGGCAAAGCGGGAGGGGCTGAGGGCGGTGACGACCAGGCCGCCGATGATACCGGTCAGCAGACCGACAAAGGGCGGTAAGCCGCTGGCCTGGGCGATGCCGAGGCACAGCGGCAGGGCGACAAGGAAGACGACAATGCCTGCGAGAGAGTCCTGACGAAGAGTATTCATGGGGCATGCTCCTGAGGTGAGAGGTGTTCGACGAGAGTGGTCAGATGGCCGGATGCCAAATCGTAGACGCAGCCGTGCAGGCTGAGCGGCCGTCCGCTGGCGAGCAGCGTCTGTACGGGGTCGCAGTCAAGCAGGCGGCTGAACTGGGCGCGAACGTTGGCTTCCACCAGGGCATTGAGCGCCGCGGCCGCGTCGGCGTCAGTGTCAGTGGGTGTCAGAGCAACGATATCACTCTGCAGGGTATCGCGCAGCGAGCCGATGCGGCGGGCCAGCGCCGAGGACTCGTGGGCCAGCGACATCTGCGGCAACGACAGCGCCGCCTGCACGCCGCCGCAGCCGTAGTGGCCGCAGAGCACCACCCGTTCGACTTCGAGATAGTGGAGGGCATATTGCAGTACGCTCATAAAGTTGTCGTCGGCGGGGTCAATCATGTTAGCGATATTGCGGTGGACGAAGAGTTCGCCGGGATGGCTGCCGGTGAGCACTTCAGCGGGAACGCGGCTATCGGAGCAGCCAATCCACAGCGAATGTGGCCGCTGCCCGGCTACCAGTTTTTCAAAATATTCCGGGTCATGCTGGCACTTCTGCAGCGCCCAGCTGCGGTTACGCGCCAGTAAAGGTTTTAGGGTAGTCACAGTCTTTCTCCTGAGTAAATTCACCGAGTGAAGATGTCCATCGAGACTCGTACAACGACTAGTAAAAATAGTATTTACCGGAACTTTCACGCCTGAGGAAAATCCTGGAATAAAGAGCGAAAACAAAACTTTTCATTAATGTAAAGTCATAAAAATATTGACGTAATTAATAAATCCTTAAGGATTGCGGTAATAAGAAAAAGCGATGGAGTAGTTTTTTATGGAATATATAAATCAATTACATTAATTATTCTGGAATCTTATATTGAGTGTTTGAGGAAGCGTAAATGCTTATGGTTGGCGGCGATAAAACGTTGACGCGATGAGGGTGTAATGTGAGATGGATTTGAGAAAAATTGGGGCGGAATTGGTGATGTGTCGGTCGTAGGGGCAGGGAAGCGAAGATCAGGGATGCGCATTGATGGCTGAAAAATGTGACGCCGCACCGCTCGTTTGTGGGATTACGCTGTTTTTTTCAACACTTAGCACGACTGATGCACGCTGTCGCTTGCATGGCGGCTATCGACAGGTATAATCCAAAACGTTTTCCGTATCCCTTCAGTGCCGAAGTGGCGAAATCGGTAGACGCAGTTGATTCAAAATCAACCGTAGAAATACGTGCCGGTTCGAGTCCGGCCTTCGGCACCATTAGTACTTCCAAGACCATCCGAGAAAGTCCAATTATCCCTTAAAAATCAATGCTTGCAGCGATTTTTACGTCCTGAGTTGTCCGAGGTTGTCCGTTGAAATCCGGATGTCATTGGGGGCATAATTGGGGGCATCTTAACTTCGATTAGAAATGTGCCCCCAAATGAAGCTCAACGCCAGACAGGTCGAGACCGCAAAGCCAAAAGACAAAACCTACAAAATGGCCGATGGCGGCGGTTTGTATCTCGAGGTTTCGGCCAAGGGTTCTAAATACTGGCGCATGAAATACCGACGCCCCTCTGACAAAAAAGAAGATCGCCTCGCTTTTGGTGTTTGGCCAACTGTGACGCTTGCTCAGGCAAGAGCAAAGCGCGACGAAGCTAAAAAGCTGCTAGTGCGGGGCATTGACCCTAAAGCCGAGCAGAAAGAGGCTCAGGCCGAGAACTCGGGTGCATATACTTTCGAAACTATCGCTCGTGAGTGGCATGCCAGTAACAAGCGCTGGAGTGAAGACCATCGATCGCGCGTTCTTCGCTATCTTGAGCTTTATATCTTCCCTCATATCGGTTCGTCCGACATTCGCCAGCTCAAAACCAGTCACCTGTTAGCCCCGATTAAAAAAGTTGATGCCAGTGGTAAACACGATGTTGCTCAGCGCCTGCAACAACGGGTCACGGCCATAATGCGTTACGCCGTACAGAACGATTACATCGACTCTAATCCAGCCAGTGATATGGCAGGTGCGTTATCGACAACCAAAGCGCGGCACTATCCCGCTTTATCTTCTAGTCAGTTTCCTGAGTTTCTTGCACGTCTTGCTGCATATCGTGGCCGTGTAATGACACGGATAGCGGTCGAGCTTTCCTTACTAACTTTTGTACGTTCTAGTGAATTACGCTTCGCGCGCTGGGATGAGTTCGACCTCGATAAATCTCTTTGGCGTATACCGGCAAAGCGAGAAGAAATTAAAGGCGTGCGTTACTCATACCGGGGTATGAAGATGAAAGAGGAGCATATCGTTCCTCTCAGTCGACAGGCGATGATTTTGTTAGAGCAGCTTAAGCAGATTAGTGGTGATAAAGAGCTGCTGTTCCCGGGGGATCATGATGCAACTAAGGTCATGAGTGAAAACACGTTAAATAGCGCATTGCGTGCGATGGGCTATGACACGAAAACCGAAGTTTGCGGACATGGATTTAGGACGATGGCGCGTGGTGCTATGGGGGAGTCAGGGTTATGGAGCGATGACGCGATAGAACGCCAGTTGAGTCACTCAGAGCGCAACAATGTACGTGCGGCGTATATTCATACATCTGAGCATTTGGATGAACGACGATTGATGGTTCAGTGGTGGGCTGATTACCTTGACATAAATAGACTTAGACCAGTAACTCCGTTTGATTTTGCTAAATTATCATAGTCAAAAGCATTGCAACGATTTTTTAACATTTCGCTGCAATGCTATTTGTTACTTAGAGGTAATTTTAGAATATTTTGTCACAGATCTTATTATTTCAGTTCCGTCAACTAACCCAATAGTTTCGTAGTCTTCGCTCTCTTCAAATTCCCCCCAAGTTTCTTTAATCAAACCTTCTAACTTTTCTACATAGCTAACCCTAGGAATGTTAAATTTTTCAATTAATTTCTCAAATGTGAATTCGTCGTTGAAATAATAGCTGATTTTTGAATTGATGATTATTATATTATTTACGAGAATTAAGTCATCTTCGAAATCTGATCTTCTTACGCCATCATCGTCATCGTAATCTATAGAGCCATTATGAAAGAGAATTTCATCTGAAACAACCAGCATCTTTTTAATCTCTTTTAACGAACATCTGCTATGACTGTCTAACCAAACATTTAGATCATCATTTGGCAAGAGAACGTGAAGTTTAAGTAAAAATTGAATCGAGAGCATTGGTTCTGAATTGACAATTTCTTTAGCCCAATCAACCCAGCTTTCAAGAGGATAGTTTGGTAATGCATCATTTCTCTCTGCTTTTCCATTATTTTCAAACGATAAGCATAAACCATCGAGGCCATAAATTTTTCCTGCGCGAGCACCTTTGAAAGATACAATTAAAGGTGAGCATTCATTAATACGGTAATAAGAATGATTAGTGATTCTTACACGTCCGACAGTACGCCCATCAATCTTTAATGGATAAAGTTTTTGATCTGTGTTTTGATTGTTTACTCTTATAAGTAGATCTTTGTCAGATATTGTCAGCCAATCATTTGCGGATATTATTCTTTCACTTTTTTCTTTAGTGATAAGATGCAAGTCTATTTCACTAGCAGGAAATATCCACATTATTAGTTTTTTGAATTCGTTATGTATTTCCTCTTCGTTAATTATTTCCTCTTCGCTAAATATATCTTCTTTCTTTTTTATTAATAAATCATTTAGAGTTTCATCTTCAATGCGAAGTGAGATAGTAGTTCCATGTTTTTTTAGTTCTTCTTGGTTATTTGGTTTTGAAATAAAAGGTCTTTCTTCAAGGCCGTTAGGAAAAGTTAATTTCCAATGAGAATTGGATTCATCAGATTTCAGCTTATATCGGTGTGTTATGATTTTTACATAGTTAGATATCATGAATGCTGAGTAAAAACCAATTCCAAATTGACCAATGGAACTAAAACCAGTCTGCGCAAGTTTTGGGTGTTCATACCTTACAGCATCATGGTTCCATAATGATTTACCAAAATCGAGAAGGATATCAGATAACACATATCTACTCATTCCCAAGCCATTATCAGTTATATTTAACATCCAACTCTTGTTATCAATTTTATTTAGTTGGATGGTTATATGACCTTCAAAACTTTCAAGGTAGCCAAGGTTTCGAGCTGCGATGATAGCGTCAAACCCATTTTGGATTAATTCTCTTAAAGCTACGTATTTATTTTCCCCATATAGCGCTTTCCCTCCTAATGTTGAAATTAGCCTTGGGAGATTGCTCACATGAACTGAAATATCTTCAGGTTCCCAATTATTTGCTAGTACGTATTTTGAAAAAGATTTTGGTGATTCTGCACCTAATACTGATTTAGCTGCTAAAGGAGGGCGACCTGATTCGATTAAAAAATTATTAGCATCTTTAAGTTCTCTATTGATCATTCGAGCTGTATCGAATGCTAACCACCATGCGTTACGTTCATCCTCATTAAATGAGGAACCCGATGATATTCTTAGGTTTTCTCCATCAACCAATTTAGCTCTACCAAGTTTGTTTTGGAAATGCCAATGATCCCTAGAAAGACCTTGCGGGGTAAGAATATTGTAAGCATAGGTAGGTGCTCTCCTCGAATCTATATGCGATGCATCAGTAGTACGCAGGATAAATGCAATTTTGAGAGGGTCGACTTCCCAATTTGTACTTTTGAAGAATGCAGGGGGGTTAATTATTCTGCCTGAGAAATTGTCATTGACTTTTTTTGCTGACCAATGATGACTTTCAGCTATTTCCCCAATTATTTCTGAGTAATAGTCTCTAATCTCTTCATCAGCTATAAGAAAGTAATAGTTCTGATTTGTTTCAGATTTCCAAGATTGTTGAATTAAACTTCTTGCTTGTTTTGCATGTAATTGCCTAACAATTTCAAATAAAGCCATCTTTTCTGATTCAGAATTTTTTTCTGGTTCAATATTGTTGTATTTTAGTGAGATAAGATCTTTCCATTCATCTCTCTCTTTTAAAGCAGTGAAACCACCATTGTATGCTGCACTTACATGAGCTGCATCGTGTAACAGGAATGCCCCCCCCAAAATATATGATTCAATGGGGTTTAAATAAGGCCTTTCACCTATTATTTGATCGGCTACTTCCCAAAGTGAATCTATGTGAGATATATCATGGATGGTTAGTCCAGGGATTTCAAATTCAATATTTTTTACTAAAGGCTCAACTTTTCTTCTAAAGTCAAAATAGCTATTCCTCAATCTTGCAATATCTTCATTGTCGGCCAAACCTAAAGTAAATTGCCAAAGGTTGGATTTTTCAAAAGCATTTATCATATGAGCTCCTTTCTAATGCAAATAATTTCTATTTGGTTCTTTTCGCTGAGAAGAAATGGATTCGCCATTTGTACTTTTTTGTTGGCTTTTCGAGCTTATAACATATGTTTGTTTTTATTACTAAATAAATCACTTGAATGTTTGCGCGCAATGCTCTCTCCGCTTCGTGGGTCTGTTTTCATGCAGGTGCATGGCGAGGCAATGGATGCCACAGACTCGAATACGTCAGGGAATAGCTGCTTTAGAAGCGACGTAATGAACGACGGAATGACTGATTTCCCTTATCCTCCGGGCGACCTTTTCCTGCACATCTCCTGACCGCCCCAGAGACTCGCCACGCCCTCAAACATCTCTGCACCACCCACCGACACCCCTGCGAATCCGCGCAGCGCAATGACGCGCTCAGGCCGCGAAATTAAATATAATTAAATAAATACTTTACCGCTGGCGCGCAATGCTCTCCCCGCCACGCCTGCCCGCTTAAGGGACTACTTTTAATGCAGGTGCAAAGGTGGCCTCAGGCTGCGCCGCGGCTGGCGCTGGCAGGGAATGCTGGAGCAGGAAAACGCATGCAAAACCATGCACCTTATGGATGCATGGCTTAATTCGGGAAAAATGACGGGATTTACGGGGATTTTTTGACAGGCTACTGCGCGGCCAGTTCGGTGCGTCGGCGGGCGTAAATCATGTTCTGTGCAGGGGTGAATGTTTCACGATTATCATCCCGAGACGGCGCGTCAGGCCTGTATCCGATGGCCGTTAAAATGTCGTTATCCTGTGCAGAATAATTAATGTCATTTCCTGCGGCCAGCCAGATGGAAAGGGCTTCACGGAGATATGTCATCGAACGGTCAAGTGCGCGGTTTTTTATCATCGCGGGCTGGTTCTTAACCTCCATCAGTTCTGGTGCCAGTGCGGCGGCCAGTTCTGCGCCATTCTGCTGCATAAAATCATGAAGCCGGTTACGAATGCTGATGCATTGTACTTCCTCATGTGAGCGGATATAGCGACCGGCGGCCTGATTAATCTCCCATTTTTTTATATCGATGAGCTCACGCAGCGTCTGTAAGCGGCGGGAACCCGTTGCGTCGTCCAGCAATAAATCCCGATATTCCAGCTCTGCAGCGGCCAGTTCAGCTTTACGATTCATCCACGCTGCTTTGTTCGTCTGACAGGCTTCAAACGCATTTTGTAAGGTCAGGGTAGTCATTATCGTCTCTCCTGATTATGGCTGAATGGCGAGCTGTAACACCCTTTCACTTTGCGGGTGGTTCTGGTTTTCGACGGAGCGGGTTCGGCCTTCTTCTCTTCCGCAGGGGAGCAGATAATCTCAAAAATGGATTCATGCGTTTTGAACGTCGTTGAGCAATACACATTCTGGCACTGCAGATAGCTTTCTTTTACGTTCTCAGACATATATTTACTGGTCCGGACGTGGGCGGCCTGACCACAATTAGGGCAGCGCATCATGACAGTAACCCCCTTGCTTTCAGGCTGGCTTCACGCGCCCTCATTTTTTCCTGCCAGACCTTACGCCGAACGGGCGTGGCCGCAACATCATGCTCCATATGCGGCAGCGTGGAGGCCGACAGCCCTGTTTTAAACAGCACCGGCTCATTGGTCAGACGGATACTGTAGCCCTTCACGGCCTGTTCAAGCCACGCTTTCACCTGCTGCATCACAACCTTTTCCGGTTCGATATATCCCTCGTGCCCGGTCGTATTAGCAAGCGGATTATTAAGGACCAGTATATTGAGTTTCATTGCCCTGACCAGCACACTACAGGTGTCACGCAGGGCAGCATTTAGTTCATGCTCTGCGTACTGGCTGAGGACGCAGTGATGTGCCTGACGATACGTTCTGGCCGTCCGGTCGCAGGCTCCCTTAAGGTTGTCCAGCTCAAAAGACAGCACCTCAGCCATATTGTCACATTCCTGCACCAGTTCCCGACATGCCACGCGCTCCAGATGGCGTTGTTTCAGCTCGTCGGTAATAACTGCACCTCCGGCACGAAAGGCAGTACGCCATGCACCGGAATCATTGCCGTTTTCCTGCTCCAGTTCGTTTTTTTGTACTTTTACCTGGCTGATGGCCGCCGTGGTTTCATCCATACGACTGGCACTGGCAAGATGCGCTGACCGGGCAACCTCAAGGCGTTCCATCGCGGGTTTCAGGTAGTCGGGAATGGCGGTGGTATCGGTCATGTCGGGTCTCCTCTTCGTTTCAATCTGAGGAGATTCTGCCGCGCCAGACACAACAACACGATTCATTGCCGTTGTGGCAAAAATGACACAAATGGCATTTAAAACCGGGCTCGCCAGAGAAAGGTCTCAGGAAAGCCTTATTCACTGTTTGTTTTTTTACTATTAACTATTCACTACTATTCACCAAAAGAAAAAAGACAAGTAATACAGTAAGATAAGTAGTGAACAGTTGAGGGTATAACTGTTCACCGACTGTTCACTACTGTTCACCCTCCTGTTTTTCAGCCAGTGAGTTACTTAGAAATTTATAGATTAAAAAAATAAAAATATATAACTAAAAGTAATCATCGGTTTGCCAAAGAATTATCAAGGATTGCCAACAATTGTCAGAGATTGCCACTGTTTGCCATTCACTTGTTAACGGTTTGTTGTGTGAGATTTCGCAGCAAAATGACTTGTTGCCCTGAGGGAAAATATTCACAAAATAGAGAGCTACCCGAAGCCGGACGGACACGACCGGCACTGTATGGACTTTGTGAGGTAGCCCGATGCACACCGCTTTTTCTTCCCCGTCTTCTGCCCCTGCCGCGCCGCTGATGCCGGTTTCTGATGCCGTTCAGGAGCGCTTTATTCGCCTGCCCGAAGTGATGCATCTGTGCGGGCTGTCCCGCTCCACGATTTACGACCTCATCAGCCGGGAGGCTTTCCCGAAACAAATCTCCCTCGGCGGAAAAAACGTGGCGTGGGCGCAGTCGGAAATCACCACATGGATGGCTGACCGTATCGCCGAACGCAACCGGGGTTATGACGCATGATGATGCCCGTTCTGCAAAAAGCCCCTTTTTCTGGCTTGCTTCCCTTCGCCGTTTCCAGGTATAGTTTTATCGCTGTCGCAAAATCGGCAGCCGGGCGTAGGAACCCGTGTTTAACTATGGCGACACCAGACGCGCCTTGCGTCTTTTTTTGTGTCTGTGCCTTGATGCACCCATTCAATACACAGTGGCCTTTTCGCCATTGTGGGTATCGCGTAATGGTGGCTCAGGCGGGGCAGCCTTCGGGCTGGCCGGTTCTCATAGTTACCGGTATTCCTACCCCCGTCTGGGCTACCACCCATGAGCGTAGGAACTCCGGTGGTGGCTGTAACCAGCTAACTATGGAGGTTGCCCCTATGGCTACGATCCTCACCCCGTCACACCCGCAGTTTGTCTTTGTGTTTGCCGCCGTTCGTCGCGCAGACCGTCAGCCCCGTATCTGTATGCTCCGCGCCGTCGCCGGTGATGAACACGCCGCACGCCTTTCCCTCGTTCGCGATTACGTCCTCTCGTTTGCCGGGCGTCTGCCGGTGGCGGAGGTGCGCGCATGAAACAGCCCGCCATCACCGTGAAAGACCTCGAATGCCTGGAGCTCCTGCGTAACGTCGGCCAGTTCGTCGGCGAGCTGATGCAGGTGCAGGACTGTACTTCCCTGCGTCGTGACCCGACTCAGCAGTTGCAGCTCACCTCCGTGATTTACCTCATGACCGCCCAGCTCGACGGCGTGGTCGAGCGCTGCAACCACCGCTGGTTCACCGGGGAGGGCAACGTATGAAAACGCCTCTGCCGCCTGTATTGCGTGCCGCCCTGTATCGCCGTGCCGTGGCCTGTGCCTGGCTGACCCTGTGCGAACGTCAGCACCGCTATCCCCACCTCACCCTCGACGCGCTGGAAAGCGCCATCGCCGCCGAGCTGGAGGGCTTCTACCTGCGCCAGCACGGCGAGGAAAAAGGCCGTCTGATTGCCTGTGCGCTGCTGGAAGATTTGATGGAGGCCGGGCCGCTGAAAGCCGCCCCGTCGCTGTCCTTCCTCGGGCTCGCCGTGATGGATGAGCTCTGCGCCCGCCATATCACATCGCCTGTACTGCACTGAGGGAGAAAAAACCATGAAAATGAACGTAACGGACACCGTAAAACAGGCGTGCGGCCACTGGCCGCGCATTCTCCCGGCGCTGGGAATGAAGGTGATAAAAAACCGCCATCAGGCCTGCCCGGTGTGCGGCGGCGCTGACCGGTTCCGCTTTGACGATAAAGAGGGGCGCGGCACATGGTTCTGTAACCAGTGCGGCGCCGGTGACGGCCTGAAACTGGTTGAGAAGGTGTTCGGCGTATCGGCATCCGAGGCTGCCGGGAAGGTGAACGCCGTCACCGGCCACCTGCCCCCGGTGGCCCCGGAGGTGATGGCGGTCGCAGACGCCGGAACGGAGGCCGACCGCAAAGCGGCGGCCGCGCTGGCCGTAAAACTCATGGAGAAAACGCGCCCGGCCACCGGCAACGCCTACCTGACCCGCAAGGGCTTTGCCGGTCGTGAGTGTCTGACGCTGACCACGTCGCACAAAACCGGCGGCGTGGCCTACCGCGCCGGTGATGTGGTGGTGCCGCTGTATGACGGGACCGGCGCGCTGGTTAACCTCCAGCTTATTAATGCTGAGGGGCTCAAGCGCACCCTGAAGGGCGGGCAGGTCAAAGGGGCATGCCATCTCATCGACGGGCAGAAACAGGCCGGGAAACGCCTGTGGATAGCGGAGGGTTATGCGACCGCGCTTACCGTGCATCACCTGACCGGAGAAACCGTCATGGTGGCGCTGTCGTCCGTGAACCTCCTTTCTCTGGCGAGCCTGGCCCGCTGCAAGCACCCGGCCTGTCAGATTATCCTCGCCGCCGACCGTGACCTTAACGGCGACGGCCAGAGTAAAGCCGCAGTGGCCGCTGGAGCGTGTGAAGGCGTTGTTGCCCTGCCGCCGGTGTTCGGTGACTGGAATGATGCGTTTATGCATAAAGGTGAAGATGCCACCCGGAAAGCCATTTATGACACCATCCGGCCACCGGCGCAAAGTCCGTTCGACACCATGAGCGAGGCGGAATTTACTGCCATGAGCGCCAGCGACAAGGCTTTGCGGGTGCATGAGCATTACGGCGAAGCGCTGGCGGTGGATGCGAACGGCCAGCTCCTGTCCCGCTATGAAAACGGCATCTGGAAAAATATCCCTGCCGCCACTTTTTCACGGAATGTGGCTGATTTATTCCAGCGTCTGCGCGCGCCGTTCTCATCCGGGAAAATCGCCTCGGTGGTGGAGACCCTGAAACTGATTATTCCACAGCAGGATACACCGGCACGTCGTCTGATTGGCTTTCGCAACGGGGTACTCGATACCCAAAGCGGCCTGTTCAGCCCGCACAGTAAATCACACTGGCTGCGCACGCTGTGCGACGTGGATTTCACCCCACCGGTGGACGGGGAAACGCTGGAGACTCACGCACCAAACTTCTGGCGCTGGCTCGACCGGGCGGCCGGCAAAAATCCGGTAAAACGCGACGTGATTCTGGCCGCGCTGTTTATGGTACTGGCGAACCGCTACGACTGGCAGCTCTTTCTCGAAGTCACCGGTCCCGGCGGGAGCGGCAAAAGTATTCTGGCCGAAATCGCGACCCTGCTCGCCGGGGAAGATAATGCCACGTCAGCCGATATCGACACGCTGGAAGACCCGCGCAAGCGTGCCTCCCTGATTGGCTTCTCGCTAATCCGTCTGCCAGACCAGGAAAAATGGAGCGGTGACGGCGCAGGGCTTAAGGCCATCACCGGCGGCGATGCGGTCTCGGTTGACCCGAAATATCAGAACCCGTACTCAACACATATTCCGGCAGTGATTCTGGCCGTGAACAACAACCCGATGCGCTTCACCGACCGCAGCGGCGGTGTGTCACGTCGCCGGGTGATTATTCACTTCCCGGAACAGATTGCCCCGGAGGAACGCGACCCGCAGCTCAGGGATAAAATTGCGCGCGAGCTGGCCGTCATCGTGCGCCAGCTTATGCAGAAATTCAGCGACCCTATGACCGCGCGCGCACTGCTCCAGTCGCAGCAGAACTCCGACGAGGCGCTCAGCATTAAGCGCGATGCAGACCCGACGTTTGATTTTTGTGGCTATCTGGAAATGCTCCCGCAGACCAACGGGATGTTTATGGGGAATGCCAGCATCATCCCGCGTAATTACCGTAAATATCTTTATCACGCGTATCTGGCGTATATGGAGGCTAACGGGTACAGGAACGTGCTCAGCCTGAAAATGTTCGGGCTGGGGCTACCCATGATGCTGAAAGAGTACGGCCTGAATTATGAGAAGCGGCACACAAAGCAGGGGATACAAACCAATTTGTCGCTGAAAGAGGAAAGCTACGGCGACTGGCTGCCGAAGTGCGACGACCCCGCAGCAACATAACCTCACTCAGACCGGCAACAGCCGGTCTTTTCCTTTCTGGCCATTGCCACAAGGTGAACAATCCACTGTTCACCCTTCACCATATATTCACCCTGTATCACCATGAAATTATTGATAAAAAACCAGAGGTGAACAGTGTGAACAATAAAACCTGAAAAAACTTTTTATCACCCTGCGCATCCCCTGACCGGGCGCATCCAGAACGAGCAAAAATCACAAAGGTGAAGAGTTGACTGTTCACTCTTCACCAACTCATCACCATTTATCGCCATGATATTAAAAAGAAAAGTGAAGAGGTGAACAGTGTGAACAGTTATATGGAAAAAAAGAATTTTACTGATGTTCAATATTACCTCCGGTTAGGATCCGTATATCGGAACCTAACCGATGGGGGAAATAACAATTTCCTTTTTAATACCAATCAGTTGTGAACTTAAGGGGCTTAAAAAGCCATGGGGGCACAAAAGGGGGCACATGAACATGCGCTCTTGTTTATTTCCTTTGTTTTCAATTTACTAGGTTGTGTTTTGAGTCCGGCCTTCGCACCAAGTGATGCAATAATTAGCTACCTAAGGGTGGCTTTTTTTGTGTCCATTTCCGTCCAAATTCGTCCATATCCTTCTGTAATTAAAAGATAATTTATTTTTCGGTAATAACCATTTTTATTTTGCGGTCTTTCCGTGTTGGTCATTTTTCATCCATTGACATCCACACGATTTGGGGGCAAAAAAGGGGGCAAACCCGGTTCGATAGAGGAGTGACCCCCAAATGGCGCTTACAGATCTCGCAATCCGGCATGCCAGGCCGCTTGGCAAGGCATACAGGCTCTCTGACTGTCACGGTCTTTACATTCAGGTTAACCCCAGCGGATCCAAACTGTGGTATCTGAAATTTCGCTTTGGAAACAAAGAGAACCGTATGGCATTAGGCCCTTATCCGCTTATTTCTCTCGCACTGGCAAGAGAGAAGCAAGCGGATATAAGAAGGCTTATTTTAGAAGGCATTAATCCGGCGGAAAAACGCAGAGAGGAAAAGCGGGGTGGAGAGCCCCTTTATACGTTCGAGTCCGTGGCGCGCGAATGGGTCTCCAGCAACGTGAACTGGTCGGCAGAACATAAGAAGCGGGTGCTGCGTTATTTCGAACTTTACGTCTTTCCCACGAACGGCAGTTGTGACATCACTAAGATGAAGGTCAAAGACTTGCTGGTACCTATCAAAGAGGTGGAGAAAGCAGGCAAACTGGATGTTGCTTCCCGGCTTCAGCAGCGCACTGCCTGCGTGATGCGCTACGCCGTCCAGAACGGCATTATCGATCATAACCCCGCATCGGATTTAACCGGCGCTGTCTCCACGCCCAAAGTACGTCACCACCCTGCATTGGATCTGAATCTTATCCCTGATTTCCTGGAAAGAGTCGACGACTTCAAAGGCCGTCAACTGACTCAACTGGCGGTAAAGCTGGCGCTGTTGCTGTTTATTCGCTCCAGCGAACTGCGCTTTGCCCGCTGGGATGAAATTGACCTGCATAACGCCATGTGGACCATTCCCGCCGAGCGAGAACCGATCCCCGGAGTTAAGTACTCTGCGCGCGGTGCAGCAGTTCGATGGCCTGTAGCGCGCTGGTGGAGTCAGGCCTGTGGTCAAGCGACGCGGTAGAGCGCCGGGAGATGATGCAGTGGTGGGCGGATTATCTGGATGCAAACCGGTTCAGGCATGTGGTGCCGTATGGCTTCAAAAAATCGCCGGGAGGTGCACTTGACCATATGAGTTTCCAGGAGCGCAATGACCGACAACTGGAGGAGCTAAAAGCCCGGATACTGGCCGACTCGGAATGGCTGACAGCATCTGAGCTATCGGCGAAAGCGGGTTTCCGTTCTGCCGATCCTGAGGCAGGCCCGAAAGGTTCGAAAGCCGCCGGGATACTTACAGTTTAACCCCGGGTAGTAGTTGAAACAGTAAAAAACGTCCCTGTTTCATGGCTAATTAACCGCTAAATTCTGGCCATAGAGGAGAGCTGGGGGATTTAACTGAATCAGAAATTAATAAATCATTATTTATAGGTGGAAGGCGTTTTATATTCCTGCATCATATCTCTGATACAGGAACAGTTACCGTAAATGGCTATAAATTATTAGTAAACAGAATGTCTATTTTTCACCTGCATGGCGGTACTTATGAATAGGCTCACCTGTTTGGGCGTGCACAGCTAGAACAGGGTAGACAAAGGGGCCGTGGCTGCTGGCGTCAGTAGCTTGTGCATATTCATCATCTGTTTTCGGCAGATTGTTTTCAGGACATAAATAAAAAATCATTGGTGCACGAATGCTGAATTCAGATGGTTCAAGTATGTAATCCCGCTTAATTACCTCTTGTTGCGCTTTGTTTAGTGTTGGATTGGCGATAAAACGCACGGGGATTACGACCTCCCACGCGGTATCTTTGCGCGGAGGGGGAGGGGCAGGAATAATCAGTTCCGGCGAGTCCAGAAATCGCGCCAAAACAAAGTCCTTAAACGCCGAACTACCCCAGTCATAGGCTCGCACATGCTGGCGCCCGTTAACGGTAATAATTACCGTTGGGCTTAGTGTACGGGATATGCCTTCCGGGTTTTCCATTGACGCATAAGTCACTTTTACTTGTCCGTTCTGTTCGATTGCTGACAAAAAAATTGCCAGCGTGCGGCTATGTACTGCGCGATGGATGAGCGGAATTTCCTGCGCGTGGGCCGCTTGTGGCGGTTGAAATTCTACCGTCGCACGCCAGACCAGATCGTTGTCTCCAAGCAAAACAGGCGAAAACGTCATACTGGGGAAATACCCTTTTCGGCCGGCTCCCTTCTCAATAGCGTTGCCTGGAGCGACCTCCATATAGGTTCTTACATCAGTACGAGCTTGTTGCGCCGAGACGCCAAACTCTTCAGCAATCATGCGCGAAGTGACTTTTCGTTCCCACAGTAGCTGGCGTTCAATATAGCGCAAGCGCAACCATTGTGCGTGGCTGAGGGGGGATTTGTGTTTATCAAGAAACATTGAGTAGTACATATCAGTTTTATTCTTATTTGCAGGTTAATCAATTGCGGTTTGATATACGGACTAAGTATAGAAGGCGAATGTCATCAAAACAAATAACATTGTTATCAAAGAAAATCAAGCAAAGTTTCTTTGCTTAATTGGGCGAGGAGTACTATAGTGACTTCCGTCTCGGAGGGAGAATGTTATGTCACTAGGGTTTTTGGAGCAGGCTCGTAATGAATCTATGGCACGCCGCGAGCTGACGATTCAATCTCACGCGTTGCTTGTAGTTCGGACGCTGGATTCAATATACAGCGCCCTACAGCGCAATCCGTTTGATGGCTTCAAGCTTGATGTACTGGCGGCAATTATGTATCTCTTTGACGCCATGCTTTATTATGCTGACCGCGAGCGCCAGCCTGGTATGACGCGTAAAGAAGCCGAGCTATGTCTGGTTGGGCATCTCAATGAAGCCTATCCGGGGCAAGAAGCGTCCGACTACGCGCAAGTTGCCAGCAAGATTTTTGCGGCGATCAAAGACCCTTTCCGTCTCAGTTATTACGACTTCTCGCAACGAACGCATTCCGAAGAGCAGATAGTCCGTCTGGTACGCTATGATCAGCTATCCGGCTCAGATGATATTCTCTGGTCGCTGACTGATGAAGGAATGCTTTTCTATACCCTCCGTTTGGATGAAACGCCGATAGAACGCGCTGCGATTCTGGCCTGGCGCACGCTTAAAACCATCCGTCGCGGTGAGATCGACAAGGCAGTACACCAGATCCAATCAACGCAGCGGCAACTGGAGCAATATCTCATTGGGATGCGGATGAAAGTACGTGCTGCCCAGTCTGGTGATTTGAGCGCATCTTATGCACACGATATCCGTCCCGTACTCAATGATTCCTTTGATAAAACCCGCGAGGTTTTGGAACATATCCAGAACTCAATGTCGGCCATTACCGAAATGCTGGTTGAAGGAAGTTCGAAATTAAATCCCGACAAATTAAATAAGCTACGTAAGGCACAAGAGATTTTTGCTGAGGTCTGCGCTTTTACGCAGCGCTATCAAGACTGCTTACTTGATGTTAACAAAGATTTTGAGCGAGCTCGTCTGAAACTCATTATTCCCAGAGATAATACCCTTTTCCGGGAAACGCTGGAAAAAGGTGTACTCAAGCCCTTGCTGTCTCATTCCCCTGAAACTGTCGAAAAGGAAATCGATGGTCTCACCGCACGCCTGTTGGCTCCCCGAAGACAGGATGATGATCGGCACATTCTGTTTGATCCTGAAGCGCTGCTGAACCTCTATCTCGATAGATTTGAACAGGCGCTTCCACATGAGATACAGGACCCCACCGAGCAGCCTGTAGCTATTGAAACCAACCTGCGAAATATCCCTGAATCCGTCATTAAAAAATGCAGCGATTGGGTTAGTGACCGATTGAAGAATTGGGGGCATGTGAGCTTTAGAGATGTTTTCGACGCCTATGAGTGCGAAGAATTATCTGAACAAGAACAACAGGTTTGTTTACTTCATATTGGCAGCCTGGCAGCTAACAGCGATCCCGCAATAGAAGTAGAGATAGACGACGCTATCGAAACAACGCTCTGGCGGGCTGACAATATCAAACTGTTAAAGGTCGCTCCCTTACACCCCTTTGAGGAGTAGTTATGTACGACAACACGCATCAACAAGCTAAACGCTACGCCGAGATTGCCACGCAGGCAATTATGAATTCACTGGGATATAAGATGGGAGACGAGCTGATTCAACGTGCGCTTGATCTGCAAGGTGATGCCCTGTTCGCAGAGATTATCCGTGGCGTGGCGACAGGTATGAAATTGCGGTACCTCGGGATTCATGAGACCTACGGGGTATTACTGGCTGCAGATGGCCGAGGTCCGTTTTCCCCATCTTTGGGTTGGCTGAACAAACGCTTGCTACCTGAAACAATGGCTGAGCAACAGGGTAAGGAACGGAAAGAACAGCGCCTGTTTGCAGGCTTAACACTGATTGCGTTGTTGGCTGATTTGTTTCCAACTCCAGACACCGTTCGTGTCGAGTTCGGTCAGAGTAATGCCATTAATGCCGCCTCGGTGGTAGCCAGGCTCAATAATGTTGCCGACCAGGTGATTGCCCAGCGCAAGGCCGAGGGGGACGATACCGTAGATGGCCTACTTATGACGGCCAGGTTTGTGCAGGAAGAACGTATTCCCCGTATTCACGACGAAAAGGTGGGGCGTGTCTCGAGTATTCGCTCGCAAACTGAAATGGCAACGCGCTGGATACAACTGCTGCAGGAGGAAGGCTTTCTGGCCGAAGACAGCAGTCTGTCGGGAGAGTCCGACTGGTATCCGACCCAAAAACTCAAACATTATCTGCGCCATACTGGCATTGAAGAGACGGTGCGTTTTGTCATGAGTATCAGTCCAGCCGTAGAAGAACGGTCGTCCGATTTAGCTGAAAGCGATATTGCAGCATTAGCAGATACCCTGGAGTTTCCTTCGCTCAATGAACGTCCAGTTACAACTGGAACCACAGAAACGCAACGCTTGACGGAGATTTAAGCATGTGGCTGATTAAACGGGTTTATATGGATGGCGCAGGCCATGAAGAAGCTTTCTACAAGGACCTCACACTGGACTATATTGGCCTGTCTCAAGCGGTTGGTAGCCCTGTTGTTGAAGGCCTGCGCTCGCCCGTCAGAAATGCGAAGGTGGTGACCAGTACTTATCAGCAGCTTGTAAATGGGGGCGGTAAGTCAACCTACATCGCGCTGCTGTTATCGATTTTTGAGCCGTCCGTTAGTGACTTCACCCAATATCTGGCAAATCATCGCCAGAGTGAATACCACTACCGCAATTACTTCTATAAAGAACTCTCTGTTGTTTTGGTTGAGATGGTCAATGAATCAGGACAAACGTTATTACTGGGACATGCTCATCAGCGTAATGGAGATGATGTTGACCGCACACTGTTTATTTGTGATGCGCCCGACTCCCTGATGGGCGCGCCGTTTGATGAAGTCCCTTCTTATTCCCGCGCGGAACGCAATTCTGAGCTGCGCCCCTATGCTAATAGCCTGCGCAGTTTTGATAGCTGGCTTAGTCTCAAGGCCAGTAGTGAAGGCGGCATGCATTGGCGTAAAACCACCAGACAGAACGAGTGGCGCGCATTTTTACTGGAACAACAAATTAACGTTGATCTTATCAAAACAATGGTGACCTTCAACTCCGAAGAAGGTGGCCTGACCCGTTTTATCGAATACAAAACTGAACATGATTTCCTTGGCGCGTTTTTCGCCTGCACCATGTCTAAAGATGCGGCTGAGCGGCTGCGGGAACTAGTAGCGCATGAAGTTGAACGTCAGGGAGAGTTAGAGGGGATCCGTCGTAACGAGTCCTTCCTGAAGGATGTGCTGGCTAACTGGCTGGCGTTTCTTGAGCCGGCTAAACAGCTGGAAAGCATCCAGGCGCAGCAGCAACTGCTGGATGATGGCTTCCGGGAAGCAATGCGCGATCTCGCAGCCTTTGTCGGGGATGCTCAGGTTGAACAGACGCAGCTTGAAGATAACATGGAGAGTTTGCAAACGCATATTGGTCAGGCGATGTCTCTGCGTGAGCAGTTAGGTAAGCGCAGAGCTCTGCTTGAATATGATTTCGTGCAGTATCAGTTCGACAAGCAAAAAGCGATAGTCGATGCGCTTCAAGACGAAGCCGATACCAATCAGCGCCAGATTGAGATTACTCAAGCTGCTATAGACTACAAAGCCTATGCTAAGGCCCTGAATGAGTACCGCCAGGCAGATGAAGATCTGAAGGTATTCCAAAGTGAAACGGAAAGGCCGCTACAGGTGATTTTCGAGCGTACTGCTGGCGAAGCCTTGGGCACATTAGAGTGGGCAATCGACAGACATCGCCAGCAGGAGGCTACGCTTGAGGAAGAATTAGGGCAGATGGATAGGGAAAGCAATACCCTTAAACAATCATACGACGAACTACAAAAGATGCTGGGTGGCCTGGAGGCGGATCGTGAGAGATATAAAAGAGACAAACGGCAGGGCGAATCGCAACGGGGCCAACTATGTGAAGCTGGGTTGATCCAGAAGGATGAAACACCAGTAGCAGCCCAATACCGACTGGAATTAACCTTACGCAATGCACAGCAGAGTGAAGAGCTGGCTCATACAATTCTTCATCAGAAAGAGCAGGCGCTGGAAGCACAGCTGAATGTTGTGCGGGAGGCATCAATTGAGAAAAGTGAGGCCCAGCAAAAACTCATTCTGGCTGAACAAAAACACCAGTCAGCTGTGGATAGTGCTTTAGTTTTAGCAAAAATCTATCAAAAACTGCCAACGTCAATGCAACATGATCTAGATATTGAAGACACGAGTTGGCACAGCGAGCTGTGTGGATTGCAGCTCGACAAGGTATTGAATGCGAACTCTCACACGCTGAATGGAATGAAAGAGCGTTTACTGCAAGCCCGGCACGAACTGGACGAGTTAAGGACGACGGGACATGAACTGGTCGCAAAGCAGGTCAATGAGGCACTTGAAGCGTTTTATGCGGCGGGTATTGCACGGGATAAGCTCTGGACATTTCCACACTATTTGGCCTCTGTTTACAACGATGATGCACAAAAGATTGCAGCGGTGATCGATCAAAACCCTGGCCGCTACCTGAGCCTGGTCGCACTCGACAATGTAACGTTTGAACAGGTCCATAAAATTAGTGAGATCTTGCCCTGGAAGAAGGCACCTATTGCTATTTACCTGCTGGATGAAGCACAAGATCTCCGCCGAGAAACGTCTGAATTAGTACAGGTCGTCCTCTCAAACCACGATAAGCACGGATATAGCCAGGCCGCTTACGAAGCCCGGCTGCAAGACCTGGAAAATATCGTAGCGTCGCAGGAAGTCAGTGTGAAGGCTGCGAAGAGCACCCTTGATGTACTGGAATCTTTCAGGAATGACTGGCGTCTGCATTACGAACAGTATGGTAAGTATTGGGTGGGATTGCTTGACCAACGAGAGCAGGCTCTCTTAATACTGGAAAATGCTGATGCAGCACTTAAGCAAGCTGAGCATGATGAGCAAACACTGCGTGACGAGAAGACAGATGCCCAGGTGAGGTTAAACAACGCCCAACAGCAGAAAATTCGGGCAGAAAAAGCACATGATAAACTGAGTCTTTTTGTAGAAACAGAATGGGCGAAGCGTGAAACGGCGATAATGAAACTGGAGCAGTTAGTTGCACAGATTCAACGAAGCAAGGACACTATTTGCACCCAGAGAGAGAGACTGGAACGGCTGAACGAAATCGAGAAGAACAAGCTCTCCGAGAAAACCCTTTTAAATATCCAGATGGGCAACTGGAGTAATCTGTGTAACGAGCCGTTCTATTCAGAGATTACGGCGACTGAAGGTATGGTAGGACGAAGCCCCGAAGATGCCCATGAGATGGCAGCTCAGGCGCACAAAAAATTGCTCGAAGCAGCCAACGGTGATCAAGTGACCGCTCTCAAGCAACAACTGAAAGATGCTGAACAGGCACAACGTTCTGCCTCTGAGCGTTTGACCGCTCACCCCACCTACAATACATATCCGGACGAGGTAAAAGCGGCGGCCATCAATGAGCTAACAGTCATTAATAACCGCATCGTACGCCTCAACGAACAGCAGAAGCAATTCACGCAAAATCTAATTAATTCTCAGGTAACTCTGCAAAATTTTTCCCAAAGCTGTGAGGAGGCTAGTAAAGCAATTGACGAGGATTTTGTCTGGGAAGAGAAGCCCATTGATATAGAGACAATCCAAACGTCTCTGGCTGAAATCGTCAACAGCCTCCATGAAATTGAATACCAGCTAAAACTTCACCTGGAGCAAAAGAAGCTGCAGTTGCAAAAGATTGAAAATGTGAAAGAACGGCTACAGAACGCCAAAACAGCTCAAGCGATGATCCAGCACATTACGCCGAGCTCTGCCGCGGGTTTACCTGGTAGGATCCTGAGCATTACAGAATATGCTCAGGATCTGGCTACACAATGCCAAATGTATGCAGGTCTAAATGAAACGCTAAAACAGCAAAATATACGCGTCTCTACGGTCTGGGGAAAATTCCGCAAACGGATCGAAGAAGAGTTGGCCAAGGATCCAGACGCCCAAGCCAGTCAGGAATACTTACGGCAGTTGGACTCAATCGCAACTTATCATGAAGTGCTGGGCGATTTGGACAGGGTCGGTACAGGGATCACGCAGGTATTCGAAGCTGTGCAGGATAGCCTGGAACAATTCCAGCGTTCGATTGATCTGACAGTCACCCATCTGACTGCTCATCTGGAGGGGGCTATTAAACTTCTCAAGCGCGCGATGTCGGTCAAAATTCCTGAGGATTGCCCCGTACTGCCTGGTCGGCCCATTATCAAAATGACGGACCGGCTGAATGATGTTGCCGCTGATCTCAGGGGTTTTGCCAGCAGCCGCTTGCAGCAGTGGATAGCCAAGGGACAGATACCCCGAGCGCCCAATCGGGACGCCTTGACAGCTGATTTGGTTCAGTCGGTATTTGGCGAAGGGGAGCTGGAGGTGCGTTTGCTGAAGACGAATGCCAGCCGTCCACAATGGACTCCTGTCACCCGACTTGAAGGTTCGGGTGGACAGCGCCTTACATCTGCCTTTTTACTGTTTGTGACGGTTGGTAAAGTACGAGAGTACGATACGGGTATTTCAAGTGCAGGATTCTTGTTAGCCGATAACCCGCTGGGTAAATCGAATGCCGATGATCTAATGCGAATTCAAACCCAAATGGCCAAAGCCTATAAAATCCAGCTCATCTACCTGACTGGTATTTCGGATGAAAATGCCCAATCAATGTTTGATAATCATCTCTTCCTGAATAAAGTTCAAAAACTGAGGCGGCGCGATTTGGTCACCGTTGATAAAGAACGCCATGCCCTGTGGGCGGCTTCTCTGGCTGCTAAGCCACTGTTCGATCCCGTCATTTAAGGCTGATATGAGATGAGTAGCGTAATGATCTGGCTATCCCGACTGGAGTCGACAGCCACTAAACATCGTCTTGCCGTTGGTAAGGCCGCCCGTACAGTGAAAGCTAATGCGGTGCTGGATGAGGTATTACGCGCACACAATCAAGAGGCCTTGAGCCAGGAGGCGCCTGATTTGCTGAGTCAGGCTGTTACGCTATTGCTTGAGGGGGACTGGCGGGCTCAGCCTAAGCACAAAGCGAGTTGGCAGCGCTACTGGCGGGGTATGAGCCTGCCAAGTACTTTTGTTTACGAAGGTGCCATCGTTCCTACGAAGACAACATCAGAAATAGCCTGGCATCCTTGGTTGGCTCGACGTATTACAGGACAACTGACCCAGCCAATCAAGGTACGCTTACAACAGCTGAATACATATCTTTTTCGCCAAACCGAGGGCGAAAAGTCACTATTCCCGGGCTTGCTTGGGCATCGTGAGCGGTCTCTGCTTATATTTGGTGACGAAAAAGCGCTGGACTCCTTGCCACCTGATGGCTGGAAGCATGTCGCTCTGACTTTGGCTGATATGGGCGCGTTTCGACGTGCACCGCCTTTACCGTATGAGTCATCATGTTGCCATGATCTTCCGGCTATCATTGTTGAAAACTCTGATGTGTATTATCGACTATGTCAACTTAATCGAGTTCAGACTCGCTGGTCACTGGTCATTTACGGCGCAGGTAACAAAGTGTCCGGCCAGGCGGAATGCGTGTCACAACTCCTTGAGGTCGAACAGGTAAAACAGCTACTTTATTTTGGCGATCTGGATGTAGCGGGCTTAAAAATCGCCCATCAGTTGCGGTGTAAGCTGCTTAGTGATTACGGTATCAGCTTACATTTGGATGAATGGCTTTATAATGAACTGATCTTAAATGGTCTAATGACGCCAGAAGGGAACGCCAACAACGAACGGTTTGATTTTGAATTGCAGTGTAGGTGGATGCCACAGTTTGTTTTACGAGAAATGAAGACTCTTCTGGCGATCCATCGGCGTCTACCTCAAGAAGGCGTGGCTTCTTTAGGTTTAGTCATATAGTTCGAATCCTAACGTGTTTGTTTGGTAAAAATGGCATGTCCGTATTTGCCTACTATTTCGCTAATGATTGTTTCGAGATCCGCGGTAAAGCATCCATGGATTATGTTATTGAGTCATATACTAACTTCAACGCGCATATTGATATGGTGAACTGAACTTCGTCATATCGATTTCATACCATATTACAAACTCGTATAGTTAAATCGCATAAATATCACCGAGTTAATTCTTTGTATTGCGCCGTATTGATGATGGAAACTCCGCAAGTCAATCAATGATATATTATTCTGGTTATTATATTGTTGCGCGTGGAAATATGAGGCGGTGGTATGTGATTTAAATCGGTGAGTTGGGGAAGATAGAAAATATGGGGCAGTGATGGAGGGAGCGTTTGGGTGGGTTTTACAAATGACCACCCAGCGGTAAAGATGACTATTTATTATCAGTATTCAGTGAGTTTTTTATAGTGATATATTTCATTGCAGCCAATAAGTAGGAGGCTTTGAATGTCACATCCTGATAGTCTTTAGCAGCCAAGCTTTCATTTTCTTCAAACCGCTCAACAAATGCTGCGACTTCTTTGGGGCCAATACGGCTGGTATTATCTTTTCCATTTCGAACAAATAGTTTTTGTTCTTCAACATAGAGAGTAAAAGGTACATTCCTTGACTCGGTGAAAAGCTCAACTGGTTGGGAAAAAGACTCCAACATTAAATGGTAAAAATCTTTATAAATCATGATTGCTACTCCCTCGCTGTTTTAACGCTCAATAAACACATGGTTATTTGTTTAGCTGCTATGAGACTGTTACAGCCTTTTCACAGGGAAAACAGGGGAAAGAACCTTGCCAATCACCTTTCACTAATCTACCCGATTCAAGATCAAAGGGCACACACCATAAAGATAAATCTTCATCGAAACGAAACACCGGTAGAGGTACATCAAAGTACAGGTGACGTGGATAAATAAGCATCATATTGCCTTTCCCATGAAGATACTTTTGCCCATAGGCGAACATCTGATACAGGTCCGACTGGCTGATTTCATATTTCCTCAGACTGTCATCGACTCTGCTATCTAATAGTTTCCATTTAGCATCAAGAACCAACGTCTGCCCGCCGGTTATAATAAAATCTGGCTTAAGCATGAACCATCGTTGAGATGACTTTTCACCAACTGGAACATGCTCTAACAAGTGCTGGCTCCTGGTCTGTCTTATGAGCTGATAATCGTGATGTAACGCACTAGCCAGGCCGCATCCAACCCATCCCTCATATAACTTCTCCATAGGGAACAGCAGGGAAATACCCTGATGCGACCCATGTTGAAAATCTGGATTCATCTGTTCAAGAATGAGCTGGCACCACGGCTTTATAGCGCGATAGCCGAGGAGATATTTGCCGTCACTCCATTGCCTCATTGGTTGCGTTGTGCTGCCACAAATTGGGGCTATGCCATCCAGTTGATGGATTAAAGAATTTGCCTGCCTCCAGCTTTGCCCTTGCCTGGTCATTTTAAGCGCCCAATCCAAAGCCGTCCGTAGCAGACGGTTCTCGATGCGCTGAGGAGAGAACTCGGCATAGCGCACATGAAAATGTGTACCTCTGCCCGGAGGCATTCTCATTTGTGCAGTGACATTCAGTTGACCACGGATAAACGCGCTATGTTCATCCTCGATGAGGTGATAATCGAAACGAAGTCCTTTACGCACTAAATCAGCAAGATGCCGCAAGAACTCACTAATTATCCATTCATGTAGAGGCTGGTCACTATATTGCAATGCCGCCTGGTTCGCTTCACGGGGTGTAATCCCTAAAGAGGCGCTTAGCATTCGGCGCAAAAGCTGACGTAGAGGGACTACCTCAGTTGGCGCTTCAAATGTGGTTTTTGGCAGAATTTCAATTGACTCGCCATTCGGGGATTGTAGATAACCGACATAGCTTCCCAAACGCAAAAACCGCTTCCCTTCTCGGCTGAGAATGTGAGAGGTTCCACTCCACGTTTGTTGTAACTGCTCAAGCCAGGAAAACGTTGCCTCAGAGACAATCCCCAAATCCATACTGGCTGGTTGAGAGTTATCACAAGTAAGCAGGGCATATTCCCGGACCTGGATCATCATGCGACAATCCCCTGATAAGCTTCTGCCGACTTGAAAGCATGTTTATTGATACGAAAACGCCTGTCAGACAAACTATCAGCAATATCTTTCGGGAATAGTGCAGAAAATGATGGCAGTTGTGCTGACTGTTGTAACAAGATAAAACGATATTCTTTCGCTTTCACCGAATCATTAAGTACCCATCCAATGCGTTCATAATCATCAAAGAAATACTCTCTCAGTAATGGAATGATTTTGTTCTGGAAGATGCTGGCAAGACAGGCTTCGCGGTCGGCGGAATTTTCTAATTTCTTTAGCGGCATAAAGTAAGCATGGCCAATCATATGCTCACTATCTAGCAGAGCTTCAATACGCTGATTAATACGCGTTAGCAACTGTGCGGCATCAATGCCAAACGCAGTGACCCCGGCTAGCAACTCCGGTTGTGCAGGCATTTCGGTAAAGCTAAAGCGGCGTCTTAACGCCAGATCCATTTGAATTAACGACTTATCAGCCGTATTCATAGTGCCAATCACATAGACATTTCTGGGCACGGAAAACAGCTGTTTAGAATACGGTAACATTAAGGTACGGGCATCTTCGGCACCCGATCGTTTATCGGGTTCCAACAGAGTAATTAATTCACCGAAGATGCGGGCAATATTACCACGATTTATTTCATCGATGATGAGTACGTGCGGCAATGCTTGATTGTCAGTTGTTTCAACCGGGGCCAGTAGTTGGGACAGTTTTTCCCGATCAATTGAGGTGTCCCTCAACTCATATAATGTCATCTGTGAAAGCGCTTTTAAAAACAGCTGTTCTTTCGGTAAGCTCGGCGAGTAGGTTCGTAGCCAGTTGACCTTACGCATTTGATGATAGCCTACGCGTTCATCATTGGGCAGATATTGATAATCGCCAGCGATCTCGGCAATGGCCCTAAATTTATGATTGCCATCGGAAATAATAACCAGGTCACCATTTTTCATGATGTTTTTAAACATATTGACCGCAGTCAGCATGTATTCGCTTCGCTCAACCAGACTATCACTCGCTCCATCTATGCGCAGTCGGACATCAGCCGCTGTCGTGCAGCCACTAAAATCAAGATTATCCCCCCAACCTAATAGAATATAATTATTTACAAGGCATTCATCGAAAATATAATCTTCACCGTCAAGCGTATTTCCAAGAGACATTTTCCAAATCCGTCTCCCATTCAAGGACAATGACTGGGTTGAACTACCACGCGTTTTAACTTCAGCATTCAGGCACAGCTGTTTAAAAATACCATCGACCACTTCGTAGCGAAGCGTGCCCGATTTTTCATCAGTAGTCGCGCGGATCCCTTCGATAAAGTCTTCATAGGAGAAGCTCTGGTGGAAGGTGGTAAACATAATGCGCTGCTTTTCTACCAACGCCCTATAGCGTTCTTTTACCAATTCCCGTAAGCGATTACCATGATGTTCCCGTATAGCCTGTTGGTACCAGGTATCATCGGCAATTTTGACCGCCATTTCAGTGGTACTGTAGGTTTTACCCGTGCCGGGTGGCCCGAAGAGAATCTGGTTTAAGGGATACATGAACGATTGCTCCTTGTTTTTGTCGTCTCTTTTTAGTCCCGGTTGGGGAGTTATAGATGGTTGGCCACCCAGCAAAGCTACCAGCGCCTGTAACGCTTCAATTGATTCAACATCTGCCGCAAAACCATATTGGGACGTACCATTATCTTTCGGGTAACGGCGGTAGCTGGTGCTTTTTACTTTTTCCCAAAGGCAGTGGATACCCGCAATGCGATCAATTTCCGCTTTTAAGGTAAGGGTTTCTGGTGCAAGAACTAATGGGCTCTCGTTAACTACGCCGTCCCGACCGCGTTTGACATACAGATACTTTCCATTCCCGAGCGCATGTTCAGAAGCATAGCCAGGCTCGAATTTTCCAGCCTCAAGCTGGTAACCCAATTCATTCAATGCCTGGTATATCTCGAAAGAATTCAGCATTCCTACACCACTCCTTGATGAAAAAGCGCTAAGCCCCTTTCAACATATCAAACACCACACGGGCAAAGCCTTTCGCTAGCTCAGGGTTAGAGAGATATTGCACCATCATCTCCTGCTGGGCGTCGTTGCTGTCCATCACGGCATCGTCAATGGCTTTCGGGAAATCACCCAGCATCGCCTGTTCACGCGTGTTGTTCGCAATCTGGGTCATCACCGCCTGGTTTTCTGACAGTTTGTCGCGCACCGCGAAGGCGTAATTGATCATGTCTTTATCGGTGAGATTATCGGTAACGAATAGCTCGTTAAGACGCGCAAGGATATTCGACAGAAACTCTTCTTTCTTGTCCTTCGGCTTCGCCGTACCGACATCATTTCCCGGTGTGATTTTGTATTCCGCCGCATCTTCCTGTAGCTTCAAATGCTGCTCGTGAAGCTTTGACAGGCGATAATGGCTCATCTCCACGTTGCTTAAATCAATCTCATCTTCTTCGATGCGCTGTTCATGCAGCAACGGACGCAGGTGGCGGGCAAACAGGCTCAGTTTTTCCAGGTTCTTGTCATCGTAATCGACGATTTGCGACATAAATTCGTAAAAACGGACAAAGCTGCCGAGATCTTTCTTGAAGATATCCAGCTTACTTTTTTCTTTCTCGCAGTCCTTAAAGGTGTTTTCCGCATTAGTAATCAGCACAACATCGCCGGTTTTTTTAGTGCGTTCAAACATTTCTTTGGCCAGCACATACGCCTCAATCGCCGAGGTGTAGCGATGTTTCCAACGCTCCACCGCAGGTTTGCAAATATTGCTAATAGCCGCGTTGGATTTATTTTTGCTGAAGAACGCTTCGCAGAACTGCTCCACTTCGTTCCACAGGAAAATGCCGCTGGTACGCAGTTTTTCATAAAGTTCAAAGACCAACTGCGGATCGCTGACATCAGTCAGTTCCGCAGTCTGGTAGTACGGCTGGAAAGCCCCCAAAATCTCTTCGGGTTCGTTGTAGAAATCGAGCACAAAGGTGCCGGACTGCGCCTTCCCCGGATAGGTACGGTTTAGCCGCGACAGCGTCTGTACACACTCCACGCCGCCCAGCTTTTTATCCACATACATGGCACACAGCTTGGGCTGATCAAAACCGGTCTGGAATTTGTTGGCCACCAGCATCACCTGGTAGTCATCGGTATCAAACGCTTTACGCATATCCCGGCCTTTCAGGCCTGGATTCATAGTGATCTCGGTGAATTTCTGGTTGAGCAGCGCAAGGCTGTTGTGGTCATCTTCGTGGAATTCCACTTCCCCGGAGAACGCCACCATCGCACTGATCTTGTCGTATTTTTGCTCGGCGATGTATTTATCGAACGCCAGTTTGTAACGCACTGCCGCCTTACGCGAACTGGTCACCACCATCGCTTTCGCCTGGCCAGCCAGTAAATGCATCACGTGCTTGCGGAAATGCTCAACAATCACCTTCACCTTCTGCGACACGTTATGATCGTGCAGCGAGACCCACTGGTTCAGTTTGATTTTGGCTTTTTTGCTGTCCACTTCCCGGTCAGGATCGTCGAGCTTTTGCAGCAGCTTGTACGCCACTTTGTAGTTGGTGTAGTTCTTCAATACATCGAGAATAAAACCTTCTTCGATGGCCTGACGCATGGAGTAAACGTGGAACGCTTCCGGCTTGTTGGTTTTTGACGCCGGTTCCTGAGGATGAGGACGACGGCCAAACAGCTCCAGCGTTTTGGCCTTCGGCGTGGCGGTAAAGGCGTAATAGTTGAGATTGTTGCTGCCTTTACGCGCGGCGACGGTGGCGTCCAGAATATCTTCTGAAGACATCTCCACATCGTCATCCGCCTCTTCGGTCATCAGCACTTCTTTCAGTTGACGCGCCGTAGAGCCGCTCTGCGAGGAGTGCGCTTCATCAGCAATCACGGCGTATTTTCGCTGCTTGAGGCTGACGCTGTTTTCAATCGCCTTCAGGACAAACGGGAAGGTCTGAATGGTGACGATGATAATCGGCTGCGAGTTTTCCAGCGCGCTCGCCAGCTTCTCCGATTTAGAACCATCGCCTTCTTTGTTATTGATACGCCCGACCACGCCGTCCTGATGTTCAAACTGATAGATGGTGTCCTGCAACTGGTCGTCAAGCACGGTGCGGTCCGTCACCACAATCACCGAGTGGAACTGTTTCTCGCCATTTTCATCGTACAGGCGGGAAAGCTGATGGGCCGTCCAGGCAATAGAGTTCGATTTGCCCGACCCGGCGCTATGCTGAATCAGGTATTTATTACCGGTCCCTTCCACGGTGGCGGCGGTGATCAGTTTGTTCACCACGTCCCACTGGTGATAGCGCGGGAAAATCAAGCTCTCGCTTTTGTACTTCAGGCCAATGGCGTTTTCTTTTTCGACGATTTGCAGATGCACGAAGCTCGCGAGAATTTTCAGCAGATTGTCCGGTAGCAGCACCTCATTCCACAGGTAGCTGGTGGCGTAGTCGTTGGCATCTTCCGGGATATCGTTCCCTGCGCCGCCGTCACGGGTGCCTTTGTTAAACGGCAGGAAGAAGGTTTTATCGCCATCCAGTTTGGTCGCCATAAACACTTCGTACTGACTGACGGCAAAGTGCACCAGCGCGCCGCGTTTAAAGGTCAGCAGCGGCTCGGGTTTATTTGTGCCTGGATCTTTCGGCAAACGCGTTTTCTTATATTGCGTAATGGCGTTTTGTACCGTCTGCTTAAATTCAGACTTCAATTCCAGCGTCGCTACCGGCAGGCCATTGACGAATAACACCAGGTCGATACGCCATTTTTTCGCTTTTATACCCGTTTCTTCAAATGCGGTATTCGACGCATGTGGGCTGTAAACCAGCTCCGGCACGATGCGGCAGATATTCTGTTTGTAGCGCGAAAGGGTTTCCGGATTGAGATTATGTTCCGGCTTGAACTGGCACAGGGAAAAACGCGCGTTATGGCTTTTGATACCGTGACGCAGCACGCCAAGCGTGCCGTAAGTACGAGACAAAACATCGGTGGCGTTGATGTCCGCTTTTTTCAGCTGAGCCACCAGCGCATCGAGGAAATGACGCTCGGTATCGGTCGGGTAAATTTTGGCAAACTTCTCCCACTCCTGCGGCTGGGTGGTCTGCACAAAGGTCAACGCATCCTGGGAATACAGCGCACGTTCGCGATCGTAGCCGTCGGTTTTGCCACATACCCAGCCTTTTTCTTCCATCTGAGCAATCATCTCATTCTGGAAGATCAGCTCTTTGGTGCTGTCCATGCTCATGCGGTGGCCTCCTGTGGCTCCTCAACGTTCTGCGTGTCGGGGGCAACCCAGTCGCGAACGTCGATTTTTCCGGTGACGGCGGCGGAAATGAGGGCGGTGCGGCGTTCTTGTAGCAACTCTATCTGTATGAAAGCTTTCTGAGTTAAATCATCAAATTTGTTCAACGTTTTTTGGACGAAATCAGCTATATCATTCTGCTCATTTATCGGAGGTACAGGAAATACAAATTCAATAGCGTCCGATACGTTAAACTGCTTTTGTGCTGCACCATAAGAAGAAAGATCAACTTGTTGTCTTCCAACCCAAACATTCATTGCAGCACATAGCCAGTCAGAGTTGTAACTGCCTCTTCTGATGATGATAATTGACGCGCAATTAGAGCCCTCTAAATCATCGGTAACCACTGACGTGATTCCAGGATATCCAACACGTACTGAGACTAAATCTCTACTATTTAATCTTGAAGGAAGTAGTTTATTGCTATCTTGAGGTGAAATTCGTCTTGTTTTAGTTAAGTCGAATCCAAACTCTTTAACATCACCACCAAATATAAAATAGACACCTTCATCTTTAGTATATGTAGAAGGATTAATAACGAGCCCAACACCAACTTTAGGAGAGATATGTTTTAACCGTTTTATAATCCAATGTTCCGGTACATCCCCCAACCACTCCACACCAGAATCTTTCATCGGCACATCAGGGTTTAGCCCTTTGGTGACGGCATGGCTAATTACAGCCTGACGTTTTTCTTTCAGCAGTTCAATCAGTTGCTGTTGCTTCTCGATCAGGTTATCGATTTTTGCGGTTTCGAGATCTAAAAACTCGGTTATTTTCTTTCGTTCTGATTCGGCCTTTGGGACGGAAAATTTATAGTTACTCAAGTGCTCCTGAGTCATACTTGGTAGGGCTGTATTTGTAGAATAACGGGAAAACTGAATAGTGAGCGCAAGATAATGAAGATATTTTGCATCAAAACCTTCATTTAACTCCGTGTAATACATTGTATCAACAGTCCAGAATGGCTCATTTATATATAATGGCTTGTCGATAGTTCCCTTGCGTCCAAGTAATACAGATGGCTTGTCATACATAAATTTAGATGCGAACGTAAATTGTCCACCTGATCCCATAACTGGATAGCCATCATCAGTTTGAACAGATTTATAATCTTGGCCATTTTTTATTGTTGCCAGATTTTTCAATCTACAAACAGTCCAAGACTCAGGTACGAGCCCCAGCCATTCAACCCCAGAATCCTTATACTTTGGATACGCCTTATACTTAGCCATCAGGAATGTACCTCCTGCAGCAGCTTCATAATCTCGGCGCTGACCGCATCCAGGTCGGCATCAATCTCGGATAGCGGGCGCGGCGGCTGATAAACATAGAAATGACGGTTAAATGGAATCTCGTAACCGACAATCCCCACTTCACCATCTTTGGCATCGCGCTTATCGGCGTTGATCCACGCGTCATTCACATGCGGCAGTACTTCTGCTTTGAAGTAGTTTTCAATCAGATCGCTGGTGGAGACTGTCGGATTCAACGGCACGTTCTCGTTATCGCGCAGCTCACCGTCCTGCTCAAACTCAACAACCTTGCCTTTGTATTCAAATGCACCGTACAGCGGTTGGGCTGCTTCTTTCAGTACCTTTTTCACCACCGGCTCGGCATCCGGGTTTTTGGTGGTGATGGCATCGATAAACTGCTTGTTTTCTTTCGCGTCCAGCTTTACGCCAGCCGTTTTGATGGCCCCTTTCAAGGTCAACTGGAACTGGTTGAAATCATTGCTCACCAGCGTTTTGCCACCCGCCTGTGTACCCAGAGCCGTCTGAATCTGCTGTGCTTTTTCCATTAACCCGCGCTGGGAAAGCCACAGTTTGCTATCGAGCAGATCTTTAATCTGCTTCTCTTTCAGCTCGGCAAATTCGGCTTTGATGATGGCGCGTGCTTCGGCTTCCAGCTCTGAGAAATCACCATAGTTTTCCTCATGCCATTGGGATGCGAACTCGTCATACAGGCGTTCCATTGGCGCGTTAAACGGCTTCGGCGCAAAGCGCAGTGTCGCAATCGCCTCATCGGTCACCTGTGCGGATAACCGCAGCGGGCGCTCAATGGTCAGGCGTCGATAGCCAAAGTCGGTGCTGTTAAAGATTTTGCTGGCGAAGGTTTTCGGCGCTTCGGTTTTGGCCGTTGCTGGCTGACGACCGCGGCTGGATTTTTGCTCGGCGGCTTTTTCCAGACCCAGTTCTTCCAGGGTGGTGGCATCCACCACCTCAAAGTCACCGAAGGTCTTGGTGATCAGCTTGATATCGTCATCGCCCATCAGGTTACGCTTGGAACCCAGTGATTTACGCATCTTGCCGCACAGGTTGGTGCCATCAATCAGCTGCACTTTACCTTTACGCTCAGGCGCTTTCTTGTTGGAGAGGATCCAGACGTAGGTGGCAATGCCGGTGTTGTAGAACATGTCCGTTGGCAGCGCGACAATGCCTTCCAGCAAATCGGCTTCCAGAATGTAGCGACGGATTTCGCTCTCACCGCTGCCCGCACCGCCGGTAAACAGTGGCGAACCGTTAAGGATAATCCCGATACGCCCGCCGTTGCTCACGGTGCCATCCACGTTGTGGTTGTCGCGCATTTTGCTGATCAGGTGCATCAGGAACAGCAGCGAGCCGTCGGATACACGCGGCAGGCCCGGGCCAAAGCGACCGTTAAAACCTTTCTGCGTATGTTCGTCGTTAATCTCGCCCTCAATCTTCTTCCAGTCCACGCCAAACGGCGGGTTAGAGAGCATGTAGTCGAACTGATCCAGCGGCAGCTGGTCGTTAGAGAGGGTGTTCCCCAGCTTAATACGGCTGACGTCCTGACCTTTGATCAGCATATCGGCTTTACAGATTGCGTAGGATTCCGGGTTCAGCTCCTGGCCAAAGGCACGCATCACCGCGTTAGGGTTCAGTTCGTGCACATATTCCATGCCTGAAGAGAGGAAGCCGCCGGTCCCGGCCGTCGGGTCATAAATGGTGCGGATGATACCGGGCTGCGTCAGGGCTTCATCATCTTCCATGAACACCAGCGAGGTAGTCAGACGCACGATATCGCGTGGGGTGAAGTGCTCACCGGCGGTCTCGTTAGAGCTTTCCGCGAAACGACGGATGAGCTCTTCAAACACCAGGCCCATTTCATAGTTGGAAATCGCTTTTGGGCTAAGGTCGGTAGTGGCGAATTTCTTCACCACTTTGAACAGCAGGTTGGCATCCTCCAGCAGGCCGACAAACTCGCTGAATTTGAAGTGCTCGAAGATTTCACGTGCATCCGGTGAAAATGCCTGTACGTAGCTTTCCAGGTTGGCTTTGATGTCGTTCTGACCCATCTTGCCCAGATCCATCTTCGAGGTGTTGAAGAAGGAAAGCGTGCTTGCGCGCAGCAGAAACTTCTCTTTGGCATCTTCCGGCAGCGGGCTGGTTTTTAATTCATCATATTTCGCCACCACCGCATCTTTGGTCTCCGCCAACACACACTCAAGACGACGCAGCAACGTAAAAGGCAGGATCACGCGCCCGTACTGAGACTGTTTGAAATCACCGCGCAATAGATCGGCCACCGACCAGATAAACGCAGCCGTTTGAGAAAAGTTAGTGTTAGTCATGAAGCCCTCGGAAGAGATTGCGGCCATGGAGCAAAATGCTCAGGCAAAAATTCACATTTGGAATGCTGTACGCAAAATAATACCTGCTACAGGGACTATCGCAACTGAATCGGCAAGAGCGGTCACTACAAGCCAATCAGTAAGGCAAGTATTAATCGGGTTATTTAGCCGTCATACGCGAAGAACATGTAGGAAGACAGTAAAAATAGACAAATAGCCATCTTTGCTGCTGGGTGGCTATTTGTTGTCAATTTTTACAATGCTTCCTTTTTAAAAAGCTCGGAATTGCTAGCATAAGGAACCTTACCAGAAGGAACAACTTTTGCAGCAGCAACCAAATGTACATCCTGGTCATCAAAGAAAATATGCGGTTTAAAGGCCTTCAGGACTTTCGTTTTCTCTACACCACCAAGAAAAAAAGCCTCGTCGACATATACCCCCCAGCTTCTCAATGTCTTAATGACGCGCATTTCTGATGGGCTGTTTCTGGCCGTCACCAGCGCGATACGAACGGGAGAATACTCAACGCGGATCGGTAGTCGTTCCTGAAGCTTGGCTATTTTTTTAAGCAGGGTTGCATAGGGGCCCTCTTCCATAGGGATATCCTGCTGCGCGTCTTCCCGAGCATGAAAAGCGGCCATCCCTTGAGTTTTATAAACTAGCTCGCTTTGATCGGAAAAAAGGACAGCATCACCGTCAAAAGCAATACGCACTTGCTCTTCTGGGATATCAGGGGCATCTGCAGGGGGCTCTTTCAATATAGCGGCGGCGCAATATCGGGAATCAATAACCTTTTGCGCGTCTTCGACATTAGTGGTTAAAAACAGATCCACATCAAAAGCATCAAGGTAATCGGCAACGGTTTCACCAGCGGTAAAAGCTGAACGTGTAATGTCGAGTTTATCATGGCGAATGGTATTCAAAACGCGGATACCCGTATCAGGGCTGTTACGCGACATGACAACAACCTCAACCAACGGTGATTTATCATCGGGTTGGCGATACTGGTTCAGCCCCAGAAGCGCTTTAACCAAGGGATAACCTGTCCCGGGCTGTAAAGGCTGGTTTTCGTGTTCCAGCATGTAGGCACGATACTTTTCAATGGCGCTGTCGGGATCGGTCGCATAGGTTTCGCGAAACATACGATCAGATTCGCTCATGTCAAAAAGTGCCGTTGCGCTAATGCCAATAACCAACGTGTTACTTAAATCTAAAGGCATAGTTATTTCCCTTAAACAATCATAAGTATTCTAACGACTAAGTTCATAATTGCGTCTGGCAGAGTGTCAGTCCCGGATATTATCCGGGACCATTCTATCTAACTAAACTCATTTACACTTCTCTATTGATTTGACAACAATATCCTTAATTTGATCCTTGAATACCTTAAAGTGCTCAGCTTGAGAGGCATCAATGACTGCATTACTAAAAATGGTCGTTATATCCCGTTTCCTGCTAATAGTTGAACCGGTACCAGCTAGAAAATAGGATTCTTTCCATTTTTCATACGGTTCAGTAATTAACTTGTTGCGAATGAAACTAAGAATTAGTTTGTTGAACTCTCTCTTGATTTTATTAATGCTTTTTTGCTTCAAATTATCAATGGCTTCATATTTCCAACCTACTGGCGAAGTTAAAAAACCCCCAATATATTTGCTTACGGTTTCCTCAAAATCAGTAATAGGCATAAACATTCTAAATCCATCTATATTTGAATACATACGACGATTGAATGCTTCTATTGTTTTCCAATGTTCTCTGTCTAATAGTCTTTTATAATGTGTTTTAAAATCATTAGCAGTAGCATTGATATGCAGTGCTAATAACTCAAAGTCATACCTTGGCTCAATGAACACTTCGTCATTATTTATCGTGGAGACTGTGTTTTCAAATATGGAGTTGAAAGCCAATTCAAGCCGCTCGTTACGATCGGTTTTATCGAGGTCCCCGATGAAATAAATATCACCAATATCAATGTTACACTTTACATCTTCTTTTTTTAATGCGTCCAGCACGTTATTGAGACCATCTTTTACATAATCGATCCGGTCATCATCTGTTGGCTCGTCTGAATCATAAGGTATAACTTCATCCAGTTTAGTGAATATCAACTTTAATTTCTCGCCATACCCACGCTGGAAAATACTTTTCAATGCATTTTTACCTCCAGCAATAAAAGGTTTTTTTGATTCTTCGATAAGTAATATTGAATTAACATCATAAAAGAAATCATAATGTCTGGAGTCTAATTGTGCAGTTTCTTTTGTATTATGCCCAATGCCTTCACCATCAATGATAACTATTTCTGCACTATTGCTCACCCATTCAGATTTGAGTTCTCCACTCAACCTTGCATACTCGACAACAGGAGATATAGATTCTTTATCACTGGATAATGTTTTTTTGCATTTTTTGATGAAGTCTTCTTTTTCAGTTGAAGTAAATTTATATACTTGCGACTCATTGCTTAACCTACTTCCATCACAAATAGACATTACATTCTTCTGAATGAGATTCATAATGTTATTTTGAATGCATTCGACTTTATCATTTAGTTCATCAATAGCAAAACTGATATACTCATCTTGATCTGTTATATCGTCGTTGAAAATTTCTTTTAGCTCAATTATTTTTTCAGAAAGAAGTGGTGTAAGTGAAATCACTTCTGCCGAAAAGTTTGTAATATCACTGGGATCAAGAAGATAGTATAAACGAAATCGCTGATCATTTGTTTGACGTAAACTTCTGAGTACATCCTCACCTTTTAATGACTTTTCAAATGCCTCTTTTAAAATTTCTCTGACATATCCATTAATTTCATTAAAAGATTTTAACAAAATTGTTAATTCATAGCTGGATGAGTTACATATTACATACTCAGTAGGTGCAACGGTTGTTCTGCTTTGTCTGGTAGTCGGGAATTTGGTATTTTCAGTTCCTAATATTCTTCGAATAAACGTTGTTTTTCCTGCTCCAGTATCCCCTAAAAGATATACTTTAGGAATTCCTTTTGGGATTGGACTTACTTCATCTAACTGACGCTGTATTTCATTGTATTTACTCATGATTGCACCTCTTGCATGATGATAATGTATATATGGCTGGCAACGTTTTAGCCAGCATAAAACTGACATCGTCCCATGATTTAAAATAATTTCCGTTTTTTAATTAACTCATTCGTCCCAGCGCTTTATGGGGGGACTTGTACCGACGTGGAGTCTGGCTAACCAGAATGTTCAATCCTGCGCGAATATTTTTACGTACCTGCCAATTCGGACGCAGGTTTCATGGCTCATAGCGGCAATCATTGCTCTGCCGTCCATTACGGTGTTGCGCTTCTCAACGTGAGCGGCCTGTACGGCGGCAAGCTGTTGAAGCCGTGGTTTTCTTGATACCTCTTCAACAGATACCCGGCTTTGTTCCAGCCTATTCGGTGCCATGGTGTTGATATCTGTCGATGCTCGCGAAATCCATAATTCTACACGGGTTTCCTTCGTGCTGAATATTAGGCTATACGGCATATGACTTATGTCGTAATTTGCACATAACCAGTTAACCATAGAAGGATGGGTGTTGTTATGTAACGTATATGGAATGTCTTGGTTGAATAATACAATCATCCAAATATTTTTTTGAAAGCCTTAATTATTATATCTGTCATAGATGTTTGCTGATTCGAAGTAACGGTCTTACTTGGAATATTTTGGTGTTGTGATATCTGTTGTGATATCTGTTGTGAGGTCGTTGGTCTGGTTCGTGCTGCATAATGTGTCGAGGATTTAGCAGACGCTACAGGCTGCGTTTGCGCTCTCACCGGTGCTGAAGATTGTACCGATGCTCTTATTTTATCAAGGACCGCCTGGTTTGTTGATGTAGCGCTGATGCTTTTTGAGTTAGGCGTTACGGTGATCCTCTTTCCCTTTATACGCTCCAGGGCTGCCTGATTGCTTTTTGTAGAATTTGGCATTTGTTGGATATGGCTCGGCCCTGCGAGACGCCAGTGGGCATCTTTTTCAGAAAGAACTGTGATTTGACCAACAGTCGTTACCGTAATTGAGAGATGTGAATAGTTGAATTTCTCATTGATGTAAGGCGGTTCCATAAGGCCGGTTACACTAATCCATTTCCCGATCCATGAAGTATTGGGTTTGGTAGGCAAAGCAACAATGCCTTCACTCCATATGGATATCTTAAAGATATTTCCCCGCCAGTCACCGAAATTAACGAAGATATATGGTTTTCCATTTTTAGCCTTATTAAGTTTAACCTCAATAATTCTACCGATAACTTCAACTTTATCTCCAACTCGTTGAAGACAAGCGCTGTAATCCAGGGCTGACAGGACGGTATAGGCGCTAATATAACCAGGTTTCAGTCTGCTTCTTGGAATATCCCCATTCATGCTAATAATTGCCAGGGATACGGGAATGTTTCTGCCTACAATAAAGTCAGCTAGTGAAGGCGTTTTATCCATCTCTGAAACGCAGATCGCCGCGAAATTCTTTATAAAGGCGCAGAGCTGTGGAACGCCCGCTAACATTCTTAAAATGGGTGATGAACCAGGATCAACGAAGTCATTAGCCCGAAAAACTATTGCGTCTAGCTCTGAATTTGATTTATCCCAAATGGATGGGGCGACTTGTAAGGTTTTAAGGGCCAGCCACAGTAATATCAGTGAAAAGCGATCCAGAGTATGATTAAACGGATTTGTCGCTTTACGCAAGGGGTGTTGAAAATTGACATGCCCTAGTTCTGCGCTGCCTAATGTCTTAATCTCATCAACATACATTCCATCATAGTCAATTAACTGAACGGTTGCTCCACCGTCAGATACCATCAGGTTTCCAGTCTGGAAATCACCATGCGCAATTTTTTCTTTTTCGAGATAGGCGGCGAGTGATTCTATCGACGCAGATAGTTTTGCCATTGTTTGCACAGAGTGCTTGTTGACCTCAAGAAACTCTCCTAGTGTTTCTCCCTTCGCCCATGCCATTTTAACAATAGGATACGATACACCTTCGACTTTGATACCTTGGGGTTGAAACTGAAAGTCGAGAAAATAAGGGGAATGAAGACTCTCAATTTTCCTTGAGATAGCCTCATAGCGACGTTCTAATGCTTTGGATTCTCTGTGAAAACAACGAACGGCGTATTTCTTAGCACCCGAACTGATCGTATAGGTCAGCGCGAAACCACCACTGATGGCAAGAGGCATACCCAATCCTGTCGTAGCGACTGAGCCAGATTTTAATTCAGGATCGCTTAACAGCTTACTGTGTAGCTGAAATGCTTGGTTGTATTGTTCAAGAGATGGGTAAGGCATCTTTCTTTCCGCGTTAAAACGATAGTACTAGCAGTGTTGAGTCGTCGATACGCATACGTTTTGCTGCACGTTCCCTCAAGACTAATTCCACAAGCTGCTCTTCTGTTTGCAACGAAAGTAATTCAATAAGACCAGAACCCTTCGCCTGAGCTTGCGTCAGCGTCCATTCGCCGAGTGCATCGGTCATGCAGAGAAGTTTGGGCTGAATGAGTTTTTCGAGGTAAAAATTTTTCCCATGAATTGTCCAAAAGCAATTTCCGCCAACGAAATTATTATGAGTAGGGAGCGTGGCAAACAATGTTGGCCGTTCTTTAAATTTGACTGGGTTATCGAATGGCCATGCTCGAATCAATTTTTCGCCATCAACCAGCAACGTAATGCTATCCCCTACAGCAAGAATTTCTACCGACTGATGCTCTTCAAATTCCTTTATGCCTATTAGTGTCGCAAAACTGCCTCTTTCGAATGCGGCTTGCTTGGACCAGGACATAGATGGGAAGTCATGTGCGGCAGAATATTCCGCCATAGCAGATGTTATCCAATCAGGGTTGACCTCCGTGTCCGTAATGAATTTACGACTAAGAAGATCTGCCCATAACTTTGAATTGAAAGACTCGCTTGCTCCATCGCAGAGAGCGAGCCTTCTCCCGTCTCCGGAGAAGGCATATTTATCCTCGTTTGCCTCAGGGCATAGAGGATCTTTGGGAACGGTTCCTGAGAATTCCAGTTTCATTATGGCTCAGCGTAACTGAGAAGCCCGGGTTCCGATGTCGAAGAAATCGACAAGCTCGGCAGCCTCAGCATTGAACATAAATCCACGAGATTCGATACTCACAGGATGGCCTTTTTCTTGCGCGAAATGTACCAGATGCTCTGGAAGAGGGCTGGACATGCGAAAAAGCAACTTAGCATAGGCGTCTGGCAAACCGGCATCGGAGGAGGGGAATCTTATTGGATCATTACCGAGGGAACTGACGTGGATATTAAGAATCAGAACTTCGCCGTCATTGGTGCGAATTTGCCGTAGATGATTGGCTATTTCTTCTGGATCTCCGTCGTTAGATTCACCGTCAGTGACATGTAAAATTGTAGGAGGATAGCAATCCGGATGAGAGTCACACCAGGTCACCAATTCCTCGGCGGCTTTGGTAAGCGCTTCACGCATAGGTGTACCGCCATTGGCGGTAGGATCAAACCATACTGGAAACTTAATTGCTGTTTCGATGATCCCGCCGGCTCCATCATCCATTTTCCGTTTACGATCTTCCACTCTGGCTGGATGTTGTTCCAGGGCTGAAATTGGATTGAGGACTTGCCCTCCCAATGGGCCGCTGAAACCATTAGAAACCCCTTGGGCACCGTAGCCTAAAACCCCGATTTCGAAATAGTCGCGCACCCCTTCAGATTTAGTACAGCGAGTGATGAGATTCATCAAAGTTCGATTGAGCGCATCGGAGACGAACTCCGCTTTACTACGACCTGAAGACATTTTATCGGACATCGAACCAGACTGATCGACAATGAAAAGAAATGCTGTAGGGTTATTACGGCTGATTTGAGCTTCGTAAGCCATGTGTCTTTTTCCTTTATGAGAATACTTTTATCGTATCAATTTATTAGACAATTGCGAGGAATGTCCAAAGAACAATTTAAATTATTCGTTGAGCTTTGACTAAAATCATAATACGACATTTTCTTAACGGTTAGTGATTAATGAAATATTCAAAATTTACTCATTAAATAATTTATCTTTGTTTATTAAATAATTTAACTGAATATATTGACGTGGAATTATTCACCTAATCTATTGAATTAATTTAAGAAGAACACTTATGCAGAGGGGATAATATTTATTATGTGTCCATTTAAAATATGTCATTAACTTAATTCCTTAAATATCACCCTCCTTTGTCACTCAACTAACTACAACCTTTCCCTGAATACTCTTAGGAAAATGGGCTTGCAGGATCTGATGCGCCAGGGTGTTAATCAGCCTCTTATTCTTGCTCAGCAGCACGAAGTGTTCTTCGTCAAATCCTCCCGCTATGTGATAGGCCTTCAATTTTGGGGGAGGGAAGCAGTTCCTGCCACGCTTTTCTATGTCAGTAACGATTGTAACGAATATGCTTATTACCTTCCTACCAACGGTGTGGCCTTACAGCAGAATTTTCCGGTAAAAATATTTTCCTTGTCGATTGCATTGGCGTACGATAAATAAACAATGCCGCTGCAATTCAGAGGGATTTTGAATGCCTGTAAACGAGAGGATTAACGCGACATCCGGGACACGTATTAAGCCCGGTGGAACGAGGCTTATAACCACTGGTGAGATTGGGTTAGCAAGAACGCTATACAGCTACGGTCTCCGGTACAATACAGTGTGGATTCATCGGGAAAGTTATTTGCCGTTCAATCTGCAGCCTACTGATATTGCTATGAGTCCTAACGGCGAAATGTGGTTTAGGGAAGACACCTATTCCCATGATTTTTCAATGGAAGTTGATGTGCAGAAAAAAACATAGATTCATGCACGAGTTAATGCATGTATGGCAAGCGCAGCACGGGATGTTTGTCAGAACCAGAGGGTTGTTCTCCCGATTTGCTGATTACAGTTATAGTTTAGACAAGGAGAACATACGACATTATAGCTTAGAACAGCAGGCTTCATTAGTTAGTGATTACTGGTTGTTGCAAGCTTACGGTTTTAAAAATTATCTGTATCTGCCTGCATTACGAGATTATGATCATAAAGAATCTGACTATACATTGCTTCAAAAATATAAATTAGTTATGAAGGGATTTCCACAATGAAGAGATTCGCTATCTTACCTTTAACTTTTCTTATTTCCGGTTGTCCTGGTGGTAATCCTGCGCCACACCCAAGAGATACCATTATTAATGGAGAGCATCTTTGCTTTAGTTTGGATAAAAGGGATGTATTGAATTACTACACTATTGATTCAGGCGAAAACGGTAAGACGCAAACGGTAATGAGTTCTGGTTATGACAAGTTAATGTCATCATATCCTGACAATTGCATCGATATTGAATGGAAGAAGAACCATACTTATGTCATTAACTACGGTTTAAATAATAAAAAATATGTTCATGAATTTTTTATCGATCGTACCGGGACGTTGACAAAATAGCGGAGGGGTGACTCCGTGCCATATAGTCACGTGCCTTACCTCACCTCCTAAATACCTCTCTCCTGTGCCACTCCACAAATCCCTCTTTCGGGTAACAATCCTTCCCCTGAGGCAATCCAATTTGCTTACCATCAAAATCCCAGAACAGCTTTCCGACAATCCCGCCGCCGTTAACCGCGGGAGAAATCTGTACCCGCATATGCTCATCCAGGCCAATCGAGCCTTTATCAAACGCCTTATGATGAATGGCGCATAGCGCCAGGCCGTTGGGAATTTCACATGGACCGCCGTGCTGCTTCCATTTGATATGCGCAGCCTCCAGCGCGACGGAGGTATTGTCATGGCGCATATTAAAGCCGCAGATAGCGCATTCATAGTTATAAGCGCGTAGCACCTGTTGGCGGAACAGCGGGTCGCGTTCTTTGCGAATTTGCTGGATATCAAACCCCATCTCGTCGGCGATCTCTTCCTGAATACTCTCCGGGAAATGGGCCTGCAGGATCTGATGCGCCAGGGTGTTAATCAGCCTCTTATTCTTGCTCAGCAGCGCGAAGTGCTCTTCGTCAAAGCCGCCCGCGACGTGATAGGTTTCCAGTTCTTTAGAGGGTGGCTGTCTGCTGCCTTCAGTTGAGCATTGCTCAGCGTTGCGTAATTCCCAGAAGCCGTCGCCTTTTAGACGCCAGAAAGGCATATCGGGGCGGTATTGCGCGCGCTGTGGACCAAAACGCTCCAGCAGGCTATGTAACTCATCACGAACCTCTGAGGCGTAATCGAACATCCGCGGATGTCCGTGCTGGTAATGCGACAGCACGTGCAACAACAGCAGAGGTTTATGCGGCGCGCGCTGTTCGCCTTTGCGCCAGATAGTGATATTGGCGATCGCTTGTTGCAGAGTTTTACTGGAAGGCATCGCGTTACGTTTTTCGCTAAATAATTGCGATGATGCTCGCAAAACTGCTGACGATCAAGCCACCGGGATTCGATATCCAACCCAGGTCTCTTTTCAACTATCACCATGATTTATCTATTCGAAATTTATTCCGCTTTTTATCTATAATGAGGTCACTCATCATCAAATAGTTCAGCCATATGAAACGGTTGCCAGATCATCTATCGCGAGAATGCATCATCGAAGCCATCCGCGCATACGACGAGGGTATAGCGCATCAGTTTAAAGACGCGCGTCTGTATGAAGTCGAATTCGAAGGACGTCGTTATCCCTCTAAAGCTATCGTTGGGATAGCGGCCACCATGGCGACAAAAACGGAGTTCACGCCGGCGGATTTCAGCGGTGGGATCAAATCCAAATGCTTCCGTCTGTTGCTGGAGCAAGGATTCAAGATCGTTCAGGAGCGAGTAGATGATGCTGGTATTACCCCTTTCCCCGACGAGCTACAGACGAAAAGTGAGTTTGTAGAAGGGGCTGCGGTTCAGGTTATGGTTAATCGCTATGAGCGCGATCGCCAGGCCCGCGAGGCCGCGTTGCGCTATCACGGTACCCGGTGTCAGGTGTGCGGCCTTGATATGGCGAAGCGCTACGGTGATATCGGCCAGGGCTTTATCCACATTCATCATCTGGTGCCGCTATCGGAGATTAAACAGGACTATCGTCTGGATCCGAAAACTGACCTGATCCCAGTTTGCCCCAACTGTCACGCGATGCTGCATCGGCGAAACCCGCCATATACGCCGGAAGAGCTTAAAGCGCAGATGCTGGCAGAGTGAGGTAGCGACTGAATGGCGTTGTTATACAGAGAGACCACTATCTATTTGTTTGATGAGATATTTTTTCTGCAGCTGGTTAGCCTTCCAGGCCAGGAATGGTGAGAATGTACCCCAGGTAATAGCCAGTACTACAACAGTACCCAGACCTCCAGAGATGAGGTATTTCTGGGGGCCGCATAAGGTGGTGACGAACATAACCACAACCAGAGCAACGGTAACCCAGAATGCTACCCGGAATCGGCGGGATAGCACTGAAATCAGTTCATCCAAATTTCCTTCTGCTGCTGCAAGCCTGCGATGCAGACTCTCGACATCGCTCTCAGTGAATCCGGCATCGAATAGATCTCTTTCTTTGATAGTCATTATAATTGCCCTTTTTTGTATAATAAATATGAGTCTATTATTCCCCTACGATTGCAGATAAAAGTTACTGTTAACTAATCTGCTAATAGTTCTGTGATGTGGTTGATTAATAATTTATATAAAATGATCCGTTAATTATCATCTTTGATAGCTTGTTTTTAATAAGAGCAAGGGAAAATAAAGCATGAAATCATAACTATTAATCAGTTAGTATGGTGTTTATGTTCTATCATAGTGTTCTCTCTGAATGGAATAGAGCTGAAATTATAACTTAACCCAGGGGGCTAAATGGATGTTTTGCGCATGGATTTGCAAGCAAAGTTACAGATTGTCCTAACAAAAACAGCTAATCACCTACCTGTTGATATTGGAAACTATCTTTTAACGATGTTAACTCCGCACGCATTAGTGACAATGTCTGGAGTATTAATAGTTTGGGGAAGTGCTCATTTTTTTGGAGTTGGTGAAATCGCTGATGTGATACTCCTCTGTGCAGGATGGGTTGCAATAGGTGGAGTTGCTCTTAATACAGGGAAGTTATTGTATACCTTTGCAATAAAAACCATCAATGCTAAAACAGAAGATGAGCTTGAGGATGCGGCAAGAGATCTTTCAGAAGCAATCATGTTGGTTGGAGTGAATACTATTTTTGTCATTTTACTTAAAGCGAAACCAGCCGATACGTTTAAAAGGCCTTTCAGGGGGGCTTCGATGCCCCAATATAGTAACGAAATAGCTAAACGCATGAGTCTTCCGAGAAATGGAGGTTGGCGTTATACACCCACTATAAAAATAACCAAATATAAGGATGTGGAGCAGGGGGCGACGAAAATTTGGGGGGTGCAACTATTGGGCGTAACTATTATCCTAACGTAATGTCAAAGGATGAAGCCTATCTGAAAATGCTGACGACGTTGTATCATGAACGAGTTCATATGGCGATCGCACCTAAGTTTTATTTATTACGTGAGTTGCGTGTATTCATGAGGCAGTCGGCTTATTCTAAATCCTATATATTACGTTATCTTGAAGAGGCCCTTGCTGAAACTATTGGTTTGTTAAGAGCCAGAGGTATGAGTAGAGAGTACATCATTCAGGGATTTAAATTTCCGCTAGGTAATACTTATGAGATAACATTCTCCTTATTGAGGCATGAAGCTGCTGGCATGCTTTTAGGGCCAATCACGGTGGGAGGAATAATGTATAGTGTTTGGTACGGAGTCCAACGATGATTTCCCGCGAACAGGCTATTGCTATAGCTAAAGCCTATGCTGATACGAGTGGTCGCGGTTGGGATGAACATTATCATGAAGCCCAGCCGATGATGCTGGATGGCGAGCCGGTGTGGTGGGTTGCTACCACTGATTGCGAATATTCAACTGAGCAGCCGTGGCTGATGGAACAACTTCCTAATCCTTCTCATTATTACATCAGTATGGTGAGCGCATGCTGTGTGGCCGTGGGATCAAGGGAGAACGATTATCAGCGGGTGGGCTAAAAGTAGTAACTGTCCCAGTCCTCATCTTCATTTAGTTACGATTCTCGCCAATCATCCAATAAATCTGTCGATCTACTTCCGCTTTCTCGTTAATAGTTTGCTTAGCTATGATTCAACTCACCAACCCTACACCCCATAACCCCGGTACAGCCAATACCCGCCAACCAGCACCACAACATTCAGCACGATGCTAATAATGAAATACGTCCTGAATGGCTGCTTCTGGGTTTTGTGGCGAAAACACTGCTGCCCGACAATCGCGCCGGGCCATCCGCCAAGCAGGCCGAACGTCAGCAGGGTGGATTCCGGGATCCGGCTCCAGGCTTTACGGGCGGCTAGTTTGTCGATGCCGTAGATAAGCCAGGTTAGCACGTTCGCCAGCAGGAACCACATGGCGATGGAATAGGGCAGTAACAGGCTGCCGACGGCGGCAAGGGCCAGCAGGAAGTAACAAAAATAACCGAGCTTCATACGATATCAATAGCGCTTAGCAGTGGCAGAGACGGCAACTATACCTGGTTTGCTGGCTGGCGGTAAGACGCCGATTGTTAATCGCGACAGGTCGACAACTTTACCCCTTGCTCCTTATCGGCAACCCATTTCCCGCGCCAACCTCCCCGGCTGCGTTTTTAGCGTTGTGGCAACGGCCGCCGGCAGTGCCGACCACAGCGTCAAATGCGGACTGGTACGGCGCTCGATCTCCGCCACCGTCACCTGATGGTCGCAAAAATTAGCATCGCGCGGCGTTGCCTGGTCCAGCACAAATGCCGCGTACTGGCCGCTCTGCGGACCATCATTGAGGAAAATAATCTTCCAGTAGCCGCTGGGGATCTCCACGCCCGGCGCGGCGGGTAGGGTGGCGATATGCCGCTCGAACAGCGGTCCGGTAACCGCATAAACCGCCGTCACCTCCGGGCGCTCTGCTAACGCGCGCTCTGCGTCTTCTAGTCGCGCCCACGCCCCCTGATTCAGCGCCGCTTCCTGCGGAGTGATATTCGACAGATAGTTCAGCGCAGGCCAGTCCGCCGCGCCGCCGAGGCTCGCCAGCGGCGCCTGATGGCCGCGATCGACCGCCAGTAAGGTGTTGGCCCGGCGATAGTCGGCGGGCGTCAGGGTATCGGCGGCGGGTAAATCGGGGTCCTGCTTCCACACTCTCTCCCGGTTGCTGGCCTCGCTGGCGCGAGTGATTTTATACGCTACCCAGTTGGCCAGTTTACGGTGAGGGTTGTTGTTCAGCGTGTAGGCCGCGCGGAAGAGCGTCTGTTGACTGCCGCCGGTTGGGCAGCCAACCTCGCAATTATCCACCTTTGCTGTCGCGGCATGGCTGGGTGATATCGTGCTCAGGGTGAAAAGTAATAACAGCAAAAATAAACAGGGTGGAAAAGGATTCTGGTTCATCGATAGCGCTCATTAATTTAAGGCCCACCTTTTCTCCGCGTGATAAATACGCAGCCAGGGTGAGCGGGAAAATCAATGAAGCTAAAGGGAATAACGTCGAGTGAAGGCCGATTGGCGCAGAGGATGAGATAATATGAGAGCGGGTGAGGGTTAAATGAGGTGATTATTTGTCGGCCTAATAATAAAAAAGCCCGCCGGTGAAATACCAACGGGCCTGCCTTTATTTATTCTCCGCGCTTGCCCCGATGCCGGTACAGCCACATCAGCTTATATGCCGCCGGAATGATAAATAGCGACAGCAGCGGCGCGGTGATCATCCCGCCAATCATCGGCGCGGCGATACGGCTCATCACTTCCGAACCGGCGCCAGTGCCCCATAAAATCGGCAGCAGGCCAGCGATAATCACCGCCACGGTCATCGCCTTTGGCCGCACGCGCAGCACCGCGCCTTGGTACAGCGCCTCGTCGAGCTTATCGGCGCTGAAGGTCTGCGGGTTCTCCAGCGATGGCTCCGCCTCGATGGCGTGGCGCAGGTACATCAGCATCACCACGCCAAACTCCGCCGCCACCCCGGCAAGGGCGATAAAGCCGGTACCAGTGGCCACCGACAGATGGAACCCCATCCAGTAGAGGAACCAGATCCCGCCGACGAGGGCGAACGGCACGCTGGTGATAATCAGCAACGCCTCGCCGAAGCGGCGGAACGCCAGGTACAACAGCACGAAGATAATCATTAGCGTCATCGGCACCATCAGCTTCAGCTTCTGATTGGCGCGCTCCAGCAGCTCAAACTGCCCGGAGTAGGAGACGCTGATGCCCGGCTTCAGCTTCACTTCTTTGCCGATGGCCTGCTGCAGATCGCGCACCACCGAGACCATATCGCGGTCGCGGGCGTCGATGTAGATCCAACTGGTCGGGCGGGCGTTCTCGGTCTTCAGCATCGATGGCCCGGTAACGACTTTAACCTCGGCGACGTCGCCGAGCACGATCTGCTGCTTCAGCGGCGTGAGGATCGGCAACTGGCGGAGGGTCTCCGGGCTATCGCGATAGCTCTGCGGGTAGCGGATGTTGATCGGATAGCGCTCGACGCCCTCTACCGTTTCGCCGACCATCGCGCCGCCGATGGCGGACGAAACAAACAACTGCACGTCGCCGACGGTCATGCCGTAGCGGGCCGCCTTCTCACGCTGAATATCAATGTTGAGGTAGCGCCCGCCGACCAGCCGCTCGGCTAACGCTGACGTGACCCCCGGCACGGTGCGAGCCACCACTTCAATTTGTTCGGCGATGGCGTCGATATCGGCCAGGTTGGTGCCGGAAACTTTAATGCCGATCGGGCTCTTGATGCCGGTGGAGAGCATGTCGATGCGGTTGCGGATCGGCGGCACCCACAGATTCGCCAGCCCGGGTAGACGTACGGTTTTATCCAGCTCCTCGACGATCTTCTCCATGCTCATCCCCGGTCGCCACTGATCCTGTGGCTTGAGCTGAATCGTGGTCTCTACCATCTCCAGCGGCGCCGAGTCGGTGGCGGTTTCGGCCTTGCCGGTTTTGCCGAACACCCGCGCCACTTCCGGCACCGTCATGATCAGCTTATCGGTTTTCTGCAGCATATCCGCCGCCTGCGCAGCGGAGATCCCCGGCAGCGTTGACGGCATATACAGCAGATCGCCCTCGTTGATCTGCGGCAGAAACTCGCCGCCGACCCGGTTAAGCGGCCAGATAACCGTCAGGATCGACAGCAGCGCGATCAGCAGGGTAGTTTTCGGCCAGTGCAGTACCTTCAGCAGCAGCGGGTGATAAATGCGGATCAAAAAGCGGTTCAGCGGGTTGCTGTTCTCCGCCGGGATCTTGCCGCGGATCCAGAAGCCCATCAGGATCGGGATCACCACGATCGCCAGCAGCGCCGCCCCGGCCATCGACCAGGTTTTGGTGAAGGCCAGCGGGCCGAACAGTTTGCCCTCCTGGCCTTCGAGGGTGAAAATCGGGATAAACGACAGAGTAATGATCAGCAGGCTGATAAACAGCGCGGGGCCGACCTCCACCGACGCATCGGTAATGATTTTCCAGCGGATGTCGTTGCTTAGCTTCTCTCCCGGGTGCTGATGTTCCCACTCCTCCAGCCGCTTATGGGCGTTCTCAATCATCACGATGGCGGCATCGACCATCGCCCCCACCGCAATGGCGATCCCGCCCAGCGACATGATGTTGGCGTTGAGCCCCTGGAAATGCATCATGATAAAAGCGAAGCACAGGCCGAGCGGCAGCGAGATAATCGCCACCAGCGCCGAGCGTACGTGCCACAGGAACAGAGCGCAGACCAGCGCGACGACGATAAACTCTTCCAGTAGCTTGTAGCTGAGATTGTCGATGGCGCGGTCGATAAGCTGGCTGCGGTCGTAGGTGGTGACCACTTCAACCCCTTCCGGCAGGCTGCTTTGCAGCGATGCCAGCTTCTCTTTGACCGCCGAGATCACCTCGCGGGCGTTCTTGCCTGAGCGCAGGATCACCACGCCGCCGGCCACTTCGCCTTCGCCGTTAAGCTCGGCGATACCGCGGCGCATCTCCGGGCCGATCTGCACCCGCGCAACGTCGCCGAGATAGACCGGCACGCCGTTGTCACCGGTCTTCAGCACGATATTTTTGAAGTCGTCGAGCGTCTGCAGGTAGCCGCTGGCGCGCACCATATATTCGGCTTCCGCCAGTTCGACGGAAGAGCCGCCCGCCTCCTGGTTAGAGGCGTCCAGCGCCGATTTCACCTCGCCGAGGCTGATGCCGTATTGGGTCAGCTTCATCGGGTCGACGACAATCTGATACTCCTTGACCACGCCGCCCACCGACGCCACTTCCGAGACGTTAGGAATGGTTTTCAGCTCATATTTTAAGAACCAGTCCTGCAACGAGCGCAGTTCGGCGAGGTCATGTTTGCCACTGCGGTCGACCAACGCGTACTCGAAGACCCAGCCAACGCCGGTGGCGTCCGGGCCCATTTCGGCGCTGACCCCGGCGGGCAGTTTGCCCTGCACCTGGTTGAGATACTCCAGCACCCGCGAGCGCGCCCAGTAAGGATCGGTGCCGTCTTCAAAAATCACGTACACGTAGGAGTCGCCAAACTGCGAGAAGCCGCGCACCGTTTTGGCGCCAGGGACTGACAGCATGGTGGTGGTCAGCGGCCAGGTGACCTGGTTTTCGACGATCTGCGGCGCCTGCCCCGGATAGCTGGTTTTGACGATTACCTGTACGTCGGAGAGGTCCGGCAGGGCGTCTACCGGGGTGTGGATGATGGTCCAGGTCCCCCAGATGCTGAGAAACAGCGCCGCCATCATCACCAGGAAGCGGTTGGCCACCGAGCGGCGGATAATCCATTCAATCATTGTTCCGTTCCTCAGTGCGCGTGGGCGGCAGGAGCCGTGACATCAGGAGCCTTCGCGCGCATGCGCTCCAGCGCGCCGGAGATATTGGCTTCCGAGTCGATCAGGAACAGGCCGCTGGCGACCACCTTCTCACCCTCTTGTAGACCGCTGCGAATGGCCGTAACGCCGGCGGATTCATGGAATACCTGTACGAGCTTCGGCACGAAGCGGCCCTCGTTATCCACGGTAATCACTCGCTGCTCGCTGCCGCTGTCGATCAACGCTTTTGATGGGATTAGCAGCATCGGCGCGCTTTCGCTGGTCAGTTTCAGATAGGCGTTCATCCCCGGCTTCAGCGCTTCATCCGGGTTGTTGACCTGCAGGCGTAGCTGCAGCGTACGGGTGGCGCTATCGACGCTGGGGAGAATGGTCCATTTGTTGATGCTGAAGGTTTTTCCCGGCCAGGCGGGAACCTGAATGGCGAACTGCGAGGCGTCTTTAATTAGCCAGGCGATGGATTCCGGTACCGCCACGCTGACCCACACCGGGTCCATGCCCTGAATTTTCGCCACCACATTATCTTTGGCGATATTCATTCCGGCGCGCAGATCGAAGGCGGTAATAACGCCATCGATCGGTGCTTTGAGGGTAAAGCGGGTCTGGATTTTACGCGTGGTTTTCAGGCGGCGGATATCGTCATCCGGCATCCCGGCAAGGCGTAGACGCTCGAGGATCCCCTCAACCTGCGTGGCGGTGCCCCCGGTCTCCTGCAACAACAGATATTCGCTCTGCGCTTCCACCCAGTCCGGGATGGTCAGCTCGAGTAAGGGCGTGCCTTGTTTCACTTTGTCGCCGACGGTCAGCGGATAGACTTTATTGATAAAGCCCGCCGCCCGCGCCTGCATAATCACGTACTGGTACTCGTTATAGCTGATGTTGGCCGGGAAGGTCTGGGCGTAGCGCAGCGGCCCGCGGGTGACCGCGGCGGTTTTTACGCCGAGATTCTGGGTCTGCGTCGGGTCGATACGCACCCCTGGCGCACCGGCGACGGCACTCTCCTCATCAGCGTATTTCGGCACCAGGTCCATATCCATAAACGGCGATTTACCCGGTTTATCAAAGCGAGTATTCGGGTACATCGGGTCGTACCAGAACAGTACTTTACGCTGCTGCTCGGCCGCCGGAGCGGCAGCGTGGGACGGCGTCAGTCGGGTATACAGCGCCGCGGTAAGCGCGCCGCCAATCAGCATGCTGCCAAGGATCAGCGCCGTATTTTTCAGTGTCAGGGATGCCATGTGTCGTCCATTCAGTTGTTGAGGTAGGCTACCGTCGCCGGGCCGTTATTGGGCGCGGATATCCTTTAACAGCGACAGATTGCCCTGCTGAACGAAGGTGAAGTCCACGCTGTCGCCGTCCTTCACATTGTTGAGCTGCGTCTGCGGGGTGATGGTGAAGCGCATGGTCATCGGCGGCCAGTTCACCGCCGGGATGGCCTCGTGGGCGATAGTGATTTTTTTACTATCCATATCAATGGCTTTAATGACGCCTTTGCCAGTAATGCTTTGCGTCTGCGCGGCAGCGGGCTGCTCGTGCATTGCCATACCGGCGTGCGGGTCGGCGGCCTGGGCCGCGAACACTGCGCCAGAGAGCAGGGTGAACAGGGCGATTTTAGACAGTGAATTCATAATCAAGACTCCTCGGGTTATTCCATCCAGCCGCCGCCGAGGGCGGTGAACAGGGTGATTTCATTCGCCTGACGGGAATAGTTGAGTTCCAGCAGGGTTTGTCGGGTGGTGAAAATGTCGCGTTGGGCGCTCAGGACTTCGATGTAGCTGACCGCGCCGTGACGATAGAGCGCGGTGGCGCGCTGCAGGGTGATATTCAGCGAGGCGAGATAGCGCTGCTGGGCGGCAATTTGATCGGCCAGGCTTTGGCGCAGGGCCAGCGCGTCGGCCACCTCTTTAAAGGCGGACTGTATTTTTTGCTCATAGTTGACCACCTGCTGCTGCTGGCGGATTTCCGCCAGATCGAGGTTGGCCTGATTACGCCCGGCGTTGAAAATCGGCAGTTCAATTTTGGGGATAAAGTTCCACATCGCGCTGCCGGCGTTAAACAGGCTGGAGAGCTCGCTGCTGCTGCCAGAAAGCGAGCTGGTCAGGGTAATCGACGGGAAGAAGGCCGCCCGCGCGGCGCCGATATTGGCGTTTGCCGCCAGCAGGCTGTGCTCGGCTTCCAGAATATCCGGCCGCTGCAGCAGGATCGCTGAGGAGAGCGACGGCGGCAGGGTTACGCCTTTCAGGTCCACGGCGCTGCTGGCGCTATCGTCCGGCAGGCGTTGATAGCTACCGAGCAGCAGCTGCAGGGCGTTATTGGCCTGCGCTAGCTGGCCTTGTCGTTTGGCAATATCGGCGCGGGTGCTTTCGATCATGCCGCGCGCCTGTTCCAGCGCCAGCACGGTGGTGCTGCCGGTCAGCAGCTGTTTTTCAACGAAGGCGTAAGACTGCTGATAGTTCTGCAAGGTGTCGTTCGCCACCTGTAACTGCGCCGCCGCCAGCCGCTGGTTGAAGTAGCTTTGTGAAACGTTAGCAATCAACAGGATATGCACCGCGCGCCGCGCCTCTTCGCTGGCGAAGAAGTTCTGCCGGTCGGCCTCGCTAAGGTTTTTCAACCGGCCAAAGAAGTCGAGGTCGTAGCTGAGATTCAAGCCGGCGGCATAATCGCTGCTGGTGGTGGTGTCGCCTTTGAGCTTGCCGCCATAGGTGGTGCTGCCGTCGCCGTTAAGCTGTGGGTAGCGGTCGGCGTCGGTCACCCGGTACTGGGCGCGGGCTTCCTGCACTTTCAGCGTCGCCATCCGTAGATCGCGATTGTTGGTCAGCGCGGTGCTAATCAGGCTTTTCACCTGCGGGTCGACGAAAAAGGTGCGCCAACCGGTCTCCTGGTAGCCCGCCGTCGCGGTAACCAGTTTGTTCTGGCTGAGAGAGAACTGCTGCGGTACCGGCGCGGCGGGGCGCTGGTAGTCCGGAGCAAGTGACAGACAGCCGGTTAAGGCGAATATCACGCTGAGAGTAAGAAGCTTTATTGGGCGCATGGCGACAGACGGTTTTCGGCGATTTATCAATGGCGGATACTTTACGCAGCGGGCTCTGTTCAACGCGTGACAGGAAAATGACAAAGCTGTCATTTTCCTGATATTTCATTGCTATCCGGAGGGGCTCCTCTAAAATTGAATACCCGCACAGAGCGCGCGTGAAGGAGCCAGCCGTGAAGATTTTGATTGTCGAAGATGAGATGAAAACCGGGGAGTACCTGACCAAAGGGCTTACCGAAGCCGGATTCGTCGTCGACCTGGCCGACAACGGCCTTAACGGTTATCACCTGGCGATGACCAGCGACTACGATCTGCTGATCCTCGACATCATGCTGCCGGACGTCAACGGCTGGGATATCGTGCGCATGCTGCGCGCCGCCAATAAAGGGATGCCGATCCTGCTGCTCACCGCGCTTGGCACTATCGAGCATCGGGTGAAGGGGCTGGAGCTGGGCGCCGACGACTATCTGGTGAAGCCCTTTGCTTTTGCGGAACTGCTGGCGCGGGTGCGCACTCTGCTGCGTCGCGGGGCGGCGGTAATAGTAGAAAGCCAGTTTCAGGCGGCCGATCTCAGCGTTGATTTGGTCAGCCGTAAGGTGACGCGTGGCGCGACTCGTATCACCCTGACCAGCAAAGAGTTTACCCTGCTGGAGTTCTTCTTGCGCCATCAGGGCGAGGTGCTACCCCGTTCGCTGATCGCGTCGCAGGTGTGGGATATGAATTTCGACAGCGACACTAACGCCATCGACGTGGCGGTGAAGCGGCTGCGCGCCAAAATCGATAACGACTTCGAGCCGAAGCTTATCCAGACCGTGCGCGGCGTCGGCTATATGCTTGAGGTGCCGGATGGCCGCTAAGCGCCCCTTTTCGCTGGCCACCCGGCTGACCTTCTTTATCAGCCTCGCCACCATCATCGCTTTCTTTGCCTTCACCTGGATCATGATCCATTCGGTGAAGGCCCACTTTGAAGAGCGCGACGTTCACGATCTCAAGCAGCTCAGCACCACGCTTGAGACGGTGCTCAACCACGCCGACTACCCGCAGGAGCGGCGGCTGGAGATCTTAAAAAACGTGATTGGCGGCTACGCTAACGTCTTTATCTGTCTGGATGATGCCGAGGGCAAGATCTTATTTCAGTCGCCAGACGGTCCGGAACTCAGCCATATTATGAGTACGCCGGGGCTGGCGATGAAGTTGCGCCATGGTAATGTGATTTCATGGACCGACCCGCAGCCGCGGGAAATGGTTCATGATAATCATCAAATGGAGACTCGCTCCTGGCGGCTAATCATGTTGCCGCTGGGCAAGCAGGCAGATGGCAAACCGGCCTGGCATCTGCTGATGGCCTTATCGATCGATTTTCACCTGCACTATATTAATGAACTCAAAGCGAAGCTGATTTCCGCGGCGTCGATAATCAGCCTGCTGATTATCGCCATCGTGCTGTTTGTGGTCTATCAGGGGCATAAGCCGATTCGCCAGATCAGCCGCCAGATCCAGAATATTACCTCGCGGGATCTCGATGTACGCCTTGACCCGCAGGCGGTGCCCATCGAGCTGGAGCGGCTGGCGCTGTCGTTTAACCATATGCTGGAGCGCATAGAGGATGTCTTTACTCGCCAGTCGAACTTTTCCGCCGATATCGCCCATGAAATCCGTACGCCGATTACCAACCTGGTCACGCAAACCGAAATCGCCTTAAGCCAGAGCCGCAGCCAGCAGGAGCTGGAAGAGGTGCTCTATTCCAATCTCGAAGAGTTCTCGCGCATGTCGCGGATGGTCAGCGATATGCTGTTCCTCGCCCAGGCCGATAATAACCAGCTGATCCCCGAACAGCGGGCGCTGGATCTGGCCGAGGAAGTGAATAAGGTGTTTGAGTTCTTTGAAGCATGGGCGGAAGAAAAAGAGGTGGCGTTGCGTTTTGTCGGTAGCCATTGCCGGGTGATTGGCGACCCGCTGATGCTGCGGCGGGCAATCAGCAACCTGCTGTCGAACGCGATTCGCTATACGCCGGCCGGGCAGGCGGTGACCATTCAGTTGAGCGAAAGCGCCGAGAAGATTCGCCTGGTGGTGGAGAACCCCGGCGCGCCGATTGCCGCCGAGCATCTGCCGCGCCTGTTTGATCGTTTCTATCGCGTCGACCCCTCGCGCCAGCGCAAAGGCGAGGGCAGCGGCATCGGTCTGGCGATTGTAAAATCGATTGTCAGCGCCCATCACGGCAGCGTGGCGGTGCAGTCCGATCTGCGCTCCACTCGCTTTATTATCGTGTTGCCGAAATATGCGCAATAACGGCTGAAAGCAAGCGGGCAGCGCCAGGCGCCGCCCGCAGTATTGCCGTTCTCTTACTCTTCGAAATACCAGTAGCCCTGATTAATCAGGCGCGTCAGTTCGCTAACGAACGCCGGATTTTTCAGGCCGCTGCCGAGCTCTTCTTGACCTAACGAGGTATAGCGACACAGCGCATCGAGCGCGCTGGCATCGGTGGTGTCGAGTTGTTCGCTATGCACGAAGAAGCTGTCGCCGATATGCAGAACGCGCAGGCCGCTCAGGCGAGAAAGCTTTTCCCCGCCCAGTAGCGCATCGACCACTTCCTCTTCTTCATATGCCGGTTCCGCCGGAGCAATATCCAGTTCGTGACGCGGCGTGGTGACGAAACTGCCGAACCACTGCTTGAAGTCTTCGGGTTGGCGAATCATGTCGATCATCATGTTGCGCAGACGGTCGAGTTCATACTCTTCAACCCGGCCCGGATGCTCGCGGCAGGTGAGATCCGGGTCGCTGTAGTGTTCCCCGCCGAGGTCGTTTTCCAGCACATAGTCGGCGAAGCTGCTGATCAGGTCGCGGCCGTTTGGCCCACGGAAGCCGACGGAGTAGTTCAGTGCCGTTTCGTGGGTCACTCCGTCGTGCGGGAATCCAGGCGGAATATAGAGGATGTCGCCCGGCTCCAGATCTTCATCAATAATCGGCGGGAACGGATCAACGTGCAGCAGCGCCGGATGTGGACAGAACTGACGCATCGGCAGCTTGTCACCCACGCGCCAGCGGCGGCTCCCCATGCCCTGAATAATAAAGACGTCATACTGATCGATATGTGGGCCAACGCCGCCGCCAGGAACGGAGAAGGAGATCATCAGATCGTCTAAACGCCAGTCCGGCAGTACGCGGAATGGGCGCACCAGTTCGGCGGCAGGCATATGCCAGTGGTTTACCGCCTGGGCCAGCAAGGACCAGCCGTTTTCACCCAGCCCATCGAAATGTTCAAAAGGACCGTTGCTGGCCTGCCATTTACCGTTGACTAGGCTGACCAGCCGGCTATCGACTTCCGGTTCCATGGCTAACCCGGCCAGTTCATCTGGCGTGATGGGGTCGATGAAGTTCGGAAACGCCTTCTTTAATACGACCGGCTGCTTTTGCCAGTACTTCTCTAAGAACTCGGGCCAGTTAATGTTGAGTTGATAAGCCATAGATTATTACCAATAGGAAGAAACGGCTCTGATTATAGAAAGGAGGGAAAGCGTGGCGCTTTGTCATGGGTCAAGAGTGGTGCTTAATTCACCATTGGCGTGATCGCGGTGGTGGTGGAACGAGAAAAATCGCGTTTTCGCAAAAAAGTGGTTTCGGTAGGGAATGCGCTGTAGGCCGCATGAACTCTGGGTTTCGTCGGTTTTGTCCTAACGCGGATAAACGTGAAAAGTGTAATTAATGAGCGCTTGATAAGTTTTTTGTATTTTAAGGCTTGCTATATCTCAGCAGCTCCCTATAATGCGCACCCACTGACACGGCGGATGTGAATCACTTCACACAAACAGCCGGTTCGGTTGAAGAGAAAA